>JAGBEM010000229.1 GCA_017936985.1 Oscillospiraceae bacterium | reverse complement strand
CAGACCGGCGATCTTGCCGGCGTCCTTGGTAGCCTGACGCTGAGAGTCGGAGAAGTAAGCAGGGACGGTGATAACGGCTTCGGTCACGGTGGTGCCCAGGTAAGCCTCTGCGTCAGCTTTCAGCTTCTGCAGGATCATGGCGCTGATCTCCTGGGGAGTGTACTTCTTGTCGTCGATGTCCACATGGTAGTTTTCACCCATGTGACGCTTGATGGAAGCGATGGTGCGGCCTGCGTTGGTTACAGCCTGGCGCTTTGCCACCTGGCCCACCATACGCTCGCCGGTCTTAGAAAATGCCACAACGGACGGAGTGGTGCGGGCGCCTTCGGCGTTGGCGATGACAACAGGCTCGCCGCCTTCCAGAACTGCCACGCAGGAATTGGTCGTACCAAGGTCGATACCGATAATCTTACTCATAATGTTTTCCTCCTAATATGAAACTAAAATTTTTAACAATGTCAGTTGGCGACCTGCACCATGGCAAACCGCACGATCTTTTCACCCATCTTAAATCCCTGCTGGAACACCTGGGTGATGGTGTTTTCCGGGATGGAGTCGTCGTCCACATGGAGCACAGCATTGTGCAGGTTGGGGTCAAAGATCTCACCGGCTTCGCCGAAGATCTCTACGCCCAGACTGTTCAGAATTTTCACAAGCTCTGCCATGGTCATTTCCACGCCCTTTTTAAAAGCGGCGTCTTGTGTTTCCTGCTGTAAGGCTCTTGCCAGATTGTCATAGACTGGCAGCAGCTTTTCCACTGCGTCAGCCCGGCCATGCAGGTAGGATTGCTCCTTTTCCTTGGCGGTGCGCTTGCGGAAATTGTCGTATTCCGCAGCCAGACGCAGATGAGCATCATGCTCGGCGTTATACTTCTCTTCAAAGGGGTTTACTTCGGGAGCTTCTTCAACGACTTCCTCTACAACCTCTTCTACGGGAGTTTCTTTCTTTTCCTTTTCCTTCTTTGCCACGATTCTTCCTCCGATTTATTCTTCCTTGCCTTCCGGCAGCTGCGCCTGCTCGGGCTTGGCGAACAGCTTACTCAGGCTTTCCGCGAAGTAGCTCAGTCTTGCTGTGACCTTGGCATAATCCATCCGGGTGGGGCCTACCACACCGATCATGCCCTGCATACCGTCGCCGATATCAAACTTGGTCATGACGACAGAGGTATCTTTCAGTTCCTTTGCCACATTTTCCGGGCCCACCAGAACCTGGGTGCCGTTGGCGTTCTGCATGACGGCAGGCAGATTGGAAAGGGCATCCTCATCCAATGTGTTCAGCATCCGCTGGGCTTTTTCAATACTGCGGTATTCCGGCTGCTCCAGAAGCCGTACCTGTCCGGCAACGGCCATGTTGGTGCTGCTCTGGCGGTTTAAGGTCTCCGTAGTGAACTCCAGGATCACCGGCACCAAAGATGCGGCCGCACCTGCGGAGTTCATGATCCGCTCCAGAAGCGCTGCGGTGAAGTCTTCCGCAGGAAGATCCACCAGCGTAGCGTTGAGCACGGCGCTCAGCAGCTTCAGCTCGTTTTCGCCCACATTCAGCGGCAGCTTGATCAGCTTGTTGACCACTTCGTCATTGCTGAGCATCATCACCAGGATGAAGCTTCCGCTGCCTGCCAGGATCAGATCGAACCGCCGCACCGTAGCGCCGCCCCGACGGGAGGCAACGGAGATAGCCGGCAGGTCTGTGGCCTGGGAGACCAACTTGGCGACCTTTTCCACCATCTTATCCACACGCTGCATCTTTTCCTCGATGGCGGTGTTGATGGAATGGGCTTCGTCCATGCTCAGACGGTAATCCGCCATCAGCTCATCCACATACAACCGGTAGCCGGCAGGGGAGGGGATCCGTCCTGCGCTGGTGTGGGGCTGCTCCAGGTAGCCCATGGCCAGCAGGTCTGCCATTTCGTTGCGGATGGTGGCGGAGGAGTAGTTCATATCCGGCAGCTCGGCGATGGCCTTGGAGCCAACGGGCTCCGCCGTGCTGATATACAGGTCTACGATACAGCGCAGAACCTTCTTTTTCCGCTCGGTCATTTCCATAGCTGCTTTCCTTTCTTTAGCACTCGATGCGTTTGAGTGCTAAGCACACTATACCGCAGAGTGCTAAAAAAGTCAATAGGCAGAATTATAAATTATTTTTGAACATTTTTCCCAGGATATACATTTCAGAAATAAATTGGGATTTATCGCCCATGGAAATATGTTGCTTTCTTGTATCCGAACAAGAAAAGGACATAGTTAGGTTCGGGCGCCCGCTAAAGAAAAAATTGAAAAACCAACAAGAAAAACGCAGAAAAATTTGGAAAAGGATTTGATTTTTCTATAATTACATGGTATACTGTATGCGCGTTAATGGAAATAATCAAAAAATGCAAAAAAATGAGCGGAAATGGACCGCTCAGAACAAAAGAAAGGGGTAATTCCAATGCACAAGTATGTTTACCTGTTCACCGAAGGCAACGGCAAAATGCGTGAGCTGCTGGGCGGCAAGGGCGCAAACCTTGCTGAAATGACCAACATCGGTCTGCCTGTTCCTCAGGGCTTCACCATCTCCACCGAGGCCTGCACCCAGTATTATGAAGACGGCCGTCAGATCAATGCCGACATTCAGGCTCAGATCATGGAGCATGTTTCCAAGCTGGAATCCATCACCGGCAAGAAGTTCGGCGATAAGGAGAATCCGCTGCTGGTCTCCGTCCGTTCCGGCGCCCGTGCCTCCATGCCCGGCATGATGGACACCATCCTGAACCTGGGCCTGAACGAGGAAGTCGT
>JAGBEM010000228.1 GCA_017936985.1 Oscillospiraceae bacterium | reverse complement strand
GGTTTCCACCGTCTCGGTACGAAGCTTATCACCGTCATAGACCGCACGTCCTTGCTCATAGACGGGTCGGCGCTCCACAGCTGCTTCTCCACGGATTGCATACCACTGACTTCCGCGTGCATCTTCAAAGACTTGGTAGTCTCCGCGAGGCGCAGCGTACTGGGCTGTGTCATAGAATCGGGTGCCGGATCCATCCTCGTTGCGGACTTCAAAGTGTCCGTCCTGACGATGGGATCCATCCACCTGATAGACCTGCTCACCGTAGCCGGGCATGAACTGCTGGAAGGTTGCCTGGTTGTAGCTTTCGGCTGCGTCTCCAGTTTCAAACTGGGGAACATCCGCGTGTTGCTGCATAGCATACCAGTCGACTCCGTTGGCAGACTGCATGACAGAGTGAGGCGCATCGGGCTCCTGGAAATAGGCGCTGTTGTACCATAGTGTGTTTCCGCCATCCGGGCTACTTGCTTCAATAACACCTTCATCCACTGTGCGCAGTGCGGTACCTTCGGGTGCGCTGGGGAAGGTTGCTGCAACCAGAGGTGCCTCGGAATAGAATCCAGAGCCTCCGTCTGCAGGACCATACCCGCCAGAACCATCCATAGGCTCTTCGCCGTGGTAAGGAACACCAGCAACAAAGCCTCCGCCTTGGGGAGCCTCGGGGAAATCTTCACCCGCAGCAACACCGGCAGCCACAACACCGCCGTCAGGTATATTGACATCCATGGGCGTACCATCGATCACTTCTGCGCCACCAGCCACAACTGTGGTACCGGGAACAGAAATATCTCCAGGGTCTCCAGCGATCTGAGGTGTGTCGGAGGAGACACCGATTGGTGTTCCATCGACTCCGCCAGGATCCAACTGGGTTGTGTCGCCACCTGTGGTGGGCATACCTCCAACAGCAGGATCCATAGGTGTACCGTCGCCAACAGGAGATCCGGTACCCTGAGGCACATCTGCAGACATACCGTTGAATACAGGAGCATCGTAGAAAGCACCACGGCCTTCGCCGCTGGCCATCTGATACCACTGACTTCCGTCGGATGCAGTAACCACGCTGTGAGGCGCGTCAGGCTTTTCATACTGAGCAGCGCTGTACATATCAACAGCAGATTGCTTACCATCGGGAGAAATCGCCGTTGTACTGATGTGTCCGCCTGTAATCTGCGTGCCCTGAAGCTGGAAGCCCTGCATCTGAGGCATGTAGTTGCCCAAACTGCGATCTGCAATGTCACCGGCGATGGTGCCGGATGCGTTAGGCGTTCTGGTTGCCACAGAAGAAATGGAGTTACTGTTCAAAGTAGCACCATTTCTTGCGGCAATACCACCGAAGGCACGAGCCATAAAGCCGGCGCCTCCTCCGAAGCCCATCCGTTGACCGCCTTGAACGACAGCATCGCGGACATAAGAGTTGGGACTAAATCTGTTTGCAAAGCCCTGCGCAAAGCCAGCTGCAGCTGCACCGGTTCCGGTTGCAACGCTACCGCCTGCTCTGCCAAACATACTGCCGGCACTGCGAGTCATACCGCCGCCGACACCGGTGATTACACGAGCTGCCATCAACAGCTCCATTCCCATGCCACTGCCGGTCTGAGCTACATTCAAACCGATCGCTCCCAAATAACTGTCAAACTTCTGTGCAGTCTTCAGATAGGCGATCGCGCAGAACAGCCAAAGGAAGATGCTACCTTTTCCTGTCGTAAGAGCGCCACCGTTGGCGATGTATTGGCCCATAGAGGAAGCAAAGCCTCTCAGGAACCAAACATTCATCACCAGCAGCAAGAGTTGGGAACCAACCATGCGACACCAAGACTTGAACACAGGGTTTGTTGCCTTGGATGCACCCATGCAGAACGCCAGAGGAGATGTGTAGCACAGAACACCAACTACGATGTACCGTTCAACCGTCTCCAGAAGGAGCTTGAAGTAGTTCCAACCCAATGCGATCTCCAGGATCAGAATCAGGATCATACCCACCACACTGGCCACCGCTATGATTGAGGTTAGGCCATTGGTAAGTGCTTGCTCAATACCGGCAAAGGTGAAATCCGAGCCAGTCATTGTGATATCCATCAGTGCTGTGTACGGCGCTCGGGCAATCGACAAGCACGTTAGGAATATGGGTTTGGCATAGCCGATGAGGAATGCAAACAGCGCGCCACGGATTAATAGATGCCACGGGTTTTCCGCTTCTGTAATTGGTCCTCCGAATGCTCGAAACAGTTGCCATACGGTGATCAATATCAAGATCGCCCAGGCTGTGACCTGTATCACGTCAAAGGCTTTGGTTACGAAGGGAAAGTATTCCTCCATGGCTGTCATATCGGTGCCGAGCGCCTCAAGGAACAGAGCAGAAACTGCATCCATTGCTTGAGATACGATGCTTGCTACCCAACCGACGATGCCTTCAAATATCCAGTCAAGCATCGGTTTTCACCTCCATCCCTGCTTGACTTGGAACGGTTAGGTGGTGCCAGGGGAATAGCTACCGCCGGCAATGAGGGGCTGCAGATAAGCAACGATGAAGCCGAGAGAGTTCAGGATAATCCAGGTAACCACGATTCTCTTAAGCCACTGGGTTGCTTCTTCCACCGCACGCTGATTTCTGGAGATCATCCGGATCAGCAGCGCAATGGCACCAACTGTAACTGCAACGATGGTGCTGATGGCAACGACCTGACCATAAATGTCCTGAAGGATCGTGGAGAAACGATCCCAGATCGTGTCCGCCATCACCGGCTGCAGAGACAGCATCGCGACAGATGCCATACCAACCATAGACCAGTACGCATTCGTCAGCCGCTCTTTGCCTTTGGTGAGTTGTTTGACCATACGACATACCTCCTTTCATCGGGATTGGAAACGAAAAAAGACACCATCTTGAAGAGCTGAAATCAGCTCTCAAAACAGTGTCTTTTCGCTTCGTCCAGTTTTGGACAATACAAGTATATCACACCCTTTGTGCCAAGTCATTGTCATTTTACTGCCATTTTTGTGCCACCGTTTTGCCAAAGTTGTGCCACCGTTTTGCCAGATAGGCCAGCCTGCGTCTGGACTTACATTTGCTCCATCATAGTAAGGATTTCGATCCAGTTGTCGATTTCTCCTGGAGGGGCAGACCACAGGCGAATTGACATGATCGTAATAGCTTCTGATCGCATCCGGTAGTAGGTCCTCGGTGCCAGCTGAGCTCTGCTGATCAATTCGTGCGAGGGCCTTTCCTTGGGATCAATAAACGCCTCGTAAACCAGGCGATAAAGGAGTTCTCCAACATTGGGTTTTTTGCGGACGACCATCAAAGCATCCTGAACCCGTTCGAGGAGGATCCTGGTCTTGATAATGGTGTTCAGCCGACCCTCAAGCCGCTTGTTCTCCATTGCCATTTCAAAATCAATCCTACTAACCAGCTCATCGATGTTCTTTGTGGACAGCTTTAGTTCCTCAGCCAGCTCACCGGGAACACACTCCAAGGCCCAAACAATGGTCCGATACTGTTCCAACAGGACCTTGGTATTGTGATAAGCCTTCTTTGCTGCGGTCTGCTTTACTTGCCGCAGCTTTTCATCCTCTATCCGTGCGTCTCCAATTGTTCCGTTTATAGTCAAAAACTCGGCAAAGGCCGATGCTTGTTCCAAAATACGCTTCTCATGAGCGTCATACAAGGTTATTCTTTTTCGTGGCATTAGTGAAACCTCCTCATATCTTGCCGATTGTGTATGCAAGGTCCTCGTATCCTGTCTGTTATTTCACGAAAGACGGGTGGACCAGTTAACGTACCCCGGCAGGCATACTGACAGTTCCTACAATTCTTACAGTTCCAACCATGAGAAATATACGCACGCGTTATAGGGGCAAAAGGTGCAACGCGGGGTTCTGCCTCCATATGGGCAGACTGCCCCTGTCGAGCTACAATGACCTTTGCGCTATGCCAAGCGACCATATGATTCACCTTAGCATTCTCACTGTTCTCCTTGTACTCATATTTGCCGCTTATAAGTATTTCGGTCAGTATACTCATAATTTCGTCCTGTGAAGGAAGGGAGATATCAACTCCTGTGGGGTATTGCGTATTGAAAATGAGACAGCCATAGGAGCTGGGTAGACGGTGTAGAGAGAAGACATCCTCATGCTTTTTAAAGAATCTCCACACCTTAGTCTTTTCCCAACCCCAGCGCTGTCCCAGGGTTTCTAAGGTTAGCACGGCACCGAATTTGCCGTATTGAATAACAGGGGAGAGAAAGGAAAACGCATTTCCTCTGTCCTCGAATGTGGTATGGCACCACAGATCGAGCCATGCATCTGCTTCCTCGAAGGTTTGCTTTTGCGCAAAGAGCCGTTCTGTAATGTTTCTGGGCAAACAAAGAAATCCAAAGCCTTCTGTGGTATATACTGCTCCGTCCATGCACTCGGCACCCGAGCACTTGATAACCCAGTCGGTGATTTCATAAGTAAGCTTTTTGGTTACTGGGTCAAGCGAATACTTCACATATCCTAGTGCCGCAAGCTGCTCCAGGATATCCAAAGCCGCTGCTCGGCTTCTGACGCCCAGAATGCTCTTTAGACCGACAGCACCGCCTGCCCACATTCCTGGTGTTACAGGGTTGGTGTGGCCGCAGTACTTGCTGTTGCCTTTGCGAAAGGCTGCGCGAGATGCCAGCTTGGCCCAGTATCCCATTCGCCCTTTGCCCATATCCGGAATGCTCCGGGGCAGTTTGACCCAATCATACTTGCGCAGGCACTTCATACTGCGATCCTCCTTCTCCTGAAAAATAGAAAAGGCCAGCAAGATTACTCCTGCTGGCCTACGGGGGGTTATTATATTCGGACGATCAAACCAACCAAGTCATCGACATCAACACCCACAAGGTACCAATCCTTACCCTTTTCAATCCGGGTAGGGACCCACCTTCCGCTGATCTTCACATCAAGGGTTTCGCCGCAATGAAGCCCGCCGTGGTAGTCATAGAGGTCGAAGCGAATGTCCATACGATCTGTGCCGCGTTGAGGGATTAGGGTTCCTGTTTTCATAATTGCCTCCATTCTATATGAAAAAGCACCGAACGGTGTGACAGATACCGTCCGGTGCCAATCCTGTGTGGCAGGATTTTATAAGGTTGCTTATACTATTTATTAAGTTCGTTGAGTAAGTAGACTCCTTTCGAAGATTTCGCCCAACCATCTCGATCACAGACTTCCGGCGATTCCGTCCAATTGCATCTGCGCTTGATGCAAACTATTCTCGAGGTCATTGAAAATAGGGACTGGCACCAGAACCCTTTGCAAGCTACGGGTTCCATTGGTTGTCCTTATTATAACTCACTCCCATTCCCTGTACGATGCCGCCGGTGACTTCCAACAGCGCCGGGTCGGTGATCTGCAGCAGCATATTTCTGCCCGATGTCCCCGAATGGGGATAAACTTTCAGAATCTTCACAGAATATTCCCGAGCCGTATCGCCCTGCACCGTGCAGCGGATCACCGCCGGACCTGTTTTCACATCCGACGGCTGCCCCGCAGGC
>JAGBEM010000227.1 GCA_017936985.1 Oscillospiraceae bacterium | reverse complement strand
GCAACTGACTCTTAATCAGTGGGTCCCGGGTTCGAGTCCCTGAAGGTGCACCAATGGCCCATTGGTCAAGTGGTTAAGACAGCGGCCTCTCACGCCGTTAACATCTGTTCGAATCCGGTATGGGTCACCAGCCATCTCAGCCACAAGGCTATGATATAAAAGATGGTCAAAAGCCATCCGAAAGAGTTCGTGTTGATTGTTATGTGGGTCCACCTGTTCCCATCCCGAACACAGAAGTTAAGCACATATACGCCGACAATACTTGGCGGGTGACTGCCCGGGAAGATAGGTAACGCGAACACAAAAGCCTCCACAGTAATGTGGAGGTTTTTTTGCACGAGAAAATTTGCAATTAGTACTCAAATTTAACCTCACAGCACATTTTCTTGTTGTAAATCCGGCGGAAATGTTATATAATAACTTAGTTATGAATTTTGGTCAATGGAGCTGCGATGATTATGGAAAATAATACGCTGGCACTTCAGAAATATTTACAGCCGGGCAAGCATATCCACCTTGTTGGAATCGGCGGTGTATCCATGCGTCCTCTGGGCCTTGTTTTAAAGGGCATGGGTTTGACCGTGTCCGGCTCGGATATGAATTCTTCCGTCTCTACGGACGAACTGATCGCTCAGGGCATCCGTGTAGAGATCGGTCACCGGCAGGAAAACGTACAGGGCGCCGACTGTGTGATCCGTACCGCTGCCGTACATAATGACAACCCGGAAATTGCCGGTGCCAGAGCTGCTGGCATCCCTGTTTTTGAACGGGCCCAGGCCTGGGGCGTCATTATGCGGGAATACCGCAATGCGATCTGCATTTCCGGTACCCACGGAAAGACGACCACCACCTCCATGATGGCCCACATCCTTATGGCAGCCCAGTGGGATCCGACGGTTATGTTGGGCGGTTACTTGCCCTTGCTGCGCGCCGGTCACCGGGTTGGCGGCGGCGATACCATCCTGTTGGAAAGCTGTGAGTACTGCGATTCCTTCTTGAACTTCTTCCCCACGCTGGCGGTGATCCTGAATGTGGAAGCCGATCATCTGGATTATTTTAAGGATCTTGCGGATGTGGAAAAATCATTCCGCAAATTTGCCCAGCTCTCTACCAATGGCATTTTGGCCAATGGCGATGATGCTAATACGGTGGAAACACTTTCCGGTCTTTCCTATGTCAGCTTTGGCGTCGGAGAGAGAAACCGTATCCGTGCGGCCAATTTTTCTTCCGGATGGCGCTGCTTTGATGTGATCTGCGATGGCGAATTGTATTGCCATGTGGAACTGGCTGTCTATGGCCGTCACAATATGCTCAACGCCTTAGCAGCCGCTGCGGCGGCCTGGATGCTCGGCATTCCCGGCGAAGCAGTGCAGCGTGGTCTGGCAAGCTTCCGTGGCGCAGGCCGCCGCATGGAGTTTAAAGGAACCTTTAACGGCGCGGATGTATATGATGATTACGCCCACCACCCCGGCGAGCTGGCAGCCACCATCGATGCCGTCCGAGCCATGGGATATAAGCGGATCATCTTTGCCTTTCAGCCCCATACCTATACCCGAACCCATGCACTGTTTGATGATTTTGTAGCCCAGCTGCAAAAGCCGGATGTGGTGATCCTTGCAGAGATCTATGCCGCCCGGGAACGCAATACCATCGGCATTTCTTCTCATGATCTGGTCAAGAAGATTCCCGGCAGCATCTATTGCGCTACATTGCCGGAGGTAACTGCCAGACTGAAAGATATGGCGCAGCCTGGCGATGTGATCCTGACGGTGGGCGCAGGCGACATCTACCGTGCAGGTGAAGCCTTGGTAAAATAAAAACATCGGGCTGCTCAGTAGCCCGATGTAAACTCAGTCTTCCAACACCAGCCGGTCTAAACCTGACATTTGAAATTCGCTCATATATTGCTCCATCCTGCGGACGATCTCGTCATAATTCTCCTCATTGATCTCCGCATAGCCCATATCCCGACGGGAAAGCTCCTCAGCCAGGATCTGGTAGAATATGTTGTCTTCGTAGCAGGCGATGGCTTCCTGGATACCGCCCTCTTCATAGGCTCTGGATGGGATCGTGGTGTTATTCCAATCTTCCACCAGCACCTGCATCCCGGTACCCTTGCAAAGACCAAACAGCTTGCTTTCCAGAGTGTCGTAATCTGCGAAGCGATCTTTCCCCCGTGTAGAATTGAGGATCCAGTTGCCGATATACACCAGATCCAGCAGCTGGCGAAATTCCTTTGCGGAAAGATCGATCTGCATAGCAAACCCTCCCTTTGATCATTGTTAGTCCCTATTATAGCACCGGAAAACAATATTTCCAGATGGAAATTGTAAATAATTCCCGGCCATGCAAAATAATTGTGCTATGGCAGGAATACTCTTCTGAAAAGAGGCGATTACTTTGAAGAAATTAAGTGTATGCGTATTGTTTGGCGGCATGAGCCCGGAGCATGAGGTTTCTCTGCGCTCGGCAGAATTTGTGCTGAACAGCCTGAATCCCGAAAAGTATAATGTGTTCCCGGTGGGCATCACCAAGGATGGTGACTGGATACTCTATACCGGCACCGATTATTCCCTGCTGCCCAGCGGCGAGTGGCAGAACTGGGCCGGAAACCGCCGGGCAGCTATCTCTCCTGTCCGCGGCCAGGGCCTTCTGAGCTTCGAGGGCGACTGCGTTGTCCGGGAATGGATCGATGTGGTGTTCCCGGTACTTCACGGCGAAAACGGCGAGGACGGCGCCATGCAGGGATTGCTGCAGATGGCTGGCATTCCCTATGTAGGTCCCCATGTTTCTGCCTCCGCAGTTGCTATGGATAAGACGCTGACGAAACTGGTTGCGGACCAGGCCGGTGTGCCCCAGGCTGCCTGGCAGCTGGTGCGCAACAGCGAACTGGATACCCATATGGATGGCGTTTTGGATCAGCTGGAGCAGCGGTTTGCCTACCCTGTATTCGTAAAACCTGCCGGTACCGGTTCTTCCGTGGGCGTTTCCAAGGCAGCTGACCGGGAAAGCCTGCGCTGTGCTCTGCTAAAAGCCGGCACTTATGACAATAAGATCCTGGTCGAGGAGTTTATCCATGGCGCAGAGGTGGAGGTCGCCGTTATGGGCAACGAAAACCCTGTGGCTTCCGAGTGTGGCGAGATCGACTCCGGCGCAGAATTTTATGACTATGATGCCAAATATGTTACCGATACTTCCGTGGCCTATATCCCTGCCCGGATCAGTGAAAGTGTAGCAGAAGAAGTCCGTGAGGCAGCGGTAAAGATATATACCGCCATTGGCTGCCAGGGTCTTAGCCGCGTAGATTTCTTCGTGACCTACGAGGGCGAACGGGTCGTGTTCAACGAGATCAACACCCTGCCAGGCTTTACTTCCATTTCTATGTACCCCAAGCTGTTTGCCGCCAGCGGTATTCCCAGTGATCAGCTGATCGACCAGTTGCTGCAGCTTGCTATGGAGGCTGCCGAATGACCCAGCGAGTAATACTGGATATCCAGGGCCGCCAGACTTACCAGGACCAGGAGCCAGAGATCATCCAGCTGACCACAGAAGGTAATATGACCTTCCGGGATGGCGGATGGGACATCAGCTACGAGGAAAGCGATCTGACTGGCTTGAAGGGTGTCACCACCACCTTCCGGGTAGAACCCGATAAAGTGATCCTGACCCGTACCGGCGGCCTGCATTCCCAGATGGTGTTCCAACAGGGCGTATCCCATGATTCCCTGTACCAGATGCCCTTCGGTGCTTTGATGATCACTATTTGCGCCACATCTGTGTTCTATGACATCACACCCGATGGCGGCGTCATCGATCTTTCCTATACCATCGAGATCGAACAGAGCGCAGCAGGCATGATTGATTACTACCTGAATATCCGAACAGTTGAAGAATAAAGTAAGACCGCAGTGCTTGGCACTGCGGTCTTTTGCTTAGTTGGAGTTGCTATTGTTGTTGGTGCCGGTAGATTCCGTGCTACCGGTGCTTTCGGTGGGCTCAGAGGTTTCTGTAGAGCCGGTGGTTTCGGTAGTACCGGTGGATTCGGAAGACCCGGTGCTTTCACTGGGATCCTGGGATTCAGAGGGATCGGGCTCTGTTACAGGCGGCACATAAATGTCGATCTGCACGATATTGCGCTTCTCGTAATGAGATTGTCCAACGGGAACATCAAAAGGCAGTACCTCGTCAGGTCTTTCCACGATCTCACCGTTTTCATCCATAACAGGCTTGTAGGTGCAGTGCTTGTAGACGCTGATATCGTAGCCCAAAATACCGGTCTGGAGGATCTCGCCGCCCTTGTAGCCGGCAGAGTTACCTTCTGTCATGGTCTGCAGCAAGGTCACAGGGTTGTAAACCTTGTCCGTGTTAAAGGTGATCTCAATGGTGTAGTCCTTGGTATCCGTACCCAGGAACTGGATTGTCAGCTTGCCGCCGGCATACTCAGCCATAATGCGGATGGGCTCAGTGGTGGTGTTTTTGAAGCGAAGATCCATCGTGCCGAACTTGATGTCCGCATCCAGACCAGTCTGAATGAACTCCGGTGCATATGCATGGCTGTGCCGCTCCAGAATTTCCAGATCCGCCTGCAGTGCGCAGTAATAAAGCACGCTGGCCACCTGAGAAATACCGCCGCCATACACATTTTCAGTGTACACAGTGCCCACATACTGGCTGTAGGGCTTGTAGCCACGCTGACGTGTAGGCTCGCCAACCAGCGCATTGAAGGAGAATTCATCACCGGACTTCAGGATCAGACCGTTCAGAGACTTCAGCACCTGCTTGATATTGGCGATCAAATTGTCGTTGGACGCTACACTGTGCGCATAAGAACCCAGTACATCCTTAAACAGATTGCCTGCCAGATCCTCTGCGGTAATATCCGGCTTCAGGAAGGTCATGGGGATCTCCAGAGTAGTGCCATATGCGGCAGAGGCTACCTGATCCTTTACGGCGTCCAGATCAAAACCGTAACCGTAAACTTCTGCTGTCACAGTGTAGTTTGCATCAATGCTGGCATCCACGCTGTCCCGGCAATACTGCTGATAGGCCTGCTCCAGCACATCGATCGCGGAGGTTTCCGGTGCCAGCACGGAGCATTCGGCTACGACCTCAAAAATGTTGCTGTCGTAAGCATCCAGCACCTGCTGGTACAGCTTGTCGGCATTCAGATCATACTCAGCTGTGCCTATGTACAACTTCATGGTCTGATACACAACGCTGGTATCATAATTTTCCATCACCGCAGGAGGAGCTGTGCCGCCAACTTCCACTTTCGGATCGGAGCGCAGGGTGCTGTACTTCTGACCCAGTGCATCCACCTGAGTGCGGATATAATCCGTATCCAGATTCAGATAAGGCACGATGGAGATCGTGTGGGTGGCCTGATTCTGCACCTTTTCGCCGTTGCGGCCGTATTCAAAAGCCGCCTTAACAACGGCATCCACATTCAGATTCGCACCTGTGTTGCCGGGGGTAAGCAGCACCGTGGTATCCAATACCTCCACTACCATATCCAGCTGGTCGTAATCTTGAGCCACTTCCGCCAGAGCGGCCTTTGCCTGCTCCTGGGTCATGCCGCCCAGATTCACACCGGCTGCGTATACATTACCCTTGATCAGTCCGTCATCGTTTTTGTTTCCGGTCATAGCGATCACGGCGATCACAATGGCGATCAGCAGTACCGCAGCCACAGCACATAGTGCAATGATCGTTGTTTGATCTTTTCTGGACATCTTGCGCTTACGCTTTTGGGGCGCAGCGGGCTTATTCCGGTCTTCCGGAGCGCGCCGGGGAGGCCGGGGAGTGGAGGGAACGGGAGAAGCGGGGATGTTTTCGATTTTGACCCGTTGGGTCGCACCGGTATCCACCGTTTCCTGCAAGCCTTCCTCTGCCAGAAATTCTTCAAAACTCTTATCCAGCTCACTGAAACTCCGGTTGTCCGGACGGGAGCCTCCCAAATTCTGGTTATCTATGATGAATCTCTCCTATCTGTCAGCGGCAAAGCTGCCGCGCGTCGTACAATTCTACAGGGGTATTGTACCACATTTTACACGAATTGCAATGTCTTTTCGTAACCGAACAGTTAAATTACGGTTAAATTTGTAACAATTATTCCTGTATTTGGCAGAAATTTCGATACCGTTCGATAAAAATCTTGGATTGACGCAGACTGTCCACACCGCTGGCCAGCTTCAGCCGCAGGGTAGGCTGCTTTGCGGTGGCAACAAACTGCACCCGGGCCTTGTAATCCGCATCCGCGCACAGGGCGCTGACCGCCTCAAAATCCAGATTGGACAGGGTAAACAGCACATCCCCGGACTTCTGCCGAATGTCCTGAATACCCACTTGCTGCGCTTTTGCCCGGAGCAGGGCAATGTCGATCAAATTCAGCACGCCCTTTGGCGGATCGCCGTACCGGTCGATGATCTCATCCAGCAGATCGTCAGCATCTTCCTGAGAGCGAATGGCAGCCATCCGGCGGTAAAGATCCATCCGTTCCTCGCCCCGGGAAACATACTCCCGATCCACATTTGCAGTGACGTTCAGGTCTGCGGTACAATCCGGAACCTTGGGCTTTTCGCCACGCTCTTCCAGAACAGCCTCATCCAGCAGCTTCAGATACATATCGTAGCCCACACTCATCATGTGGCCCGATTGCTCCGCGCCTAAGAGGTTGCCCGCACCCCGGATCTCCAGATCCCGCATGGCGATCTTGAAACCGCTGCCGAATTCCGCGAAATCCCGGATGGCAGACAGGCGCTTTTCTGCTACCTCTGTCAGATTCTTGTCCGGGCGGTAAGTGAAATACGCATAAGCGTGCCGGGTAGACCGGCCTACGCGGCCCCGAAGCTGATGGAGCTGAGAAAGACCGAACCGGTCCGCATTCTCGATGATCAGGGTGTTGGCATTGGGAATATCCAGACCGGTCTCAATAATGGTGGTGCAGACCAGAACCTGAATCTCGCCATCTGCCATGGCGTGCATCACATCGCCCAGTGCATCCTCGCCCATCTGTCCGTGTGCAACAGCGACACTTAAGCCCGGGATCCGCCGCTTCAGCGCGCCTGCGCACTGGTCGATGGTATCCACACGGTTATGCAGGTAATATACCTGCCCGCCTCTTTCCACTTCCCGGCGAATGGCATCGTCGAGAATGGCGTTGCTGTGTTCCATTACAAAGGTCTGCACCGGATACCGGTCAGCCGGAGGTTCTTCAATGGTAGACATATCCCGAATACCGGACAGCGCCATGTTCAGCGTTCTGGGAATTGGTGTGGCGGACAATGTCAGCACATCCACGCCCTTGGAAATTTCTTTCAGCCGCTCCTTGTGGCTGACACCGAAGCGCTGCTCCTCGTCCACGATCAGCAGCCCCAGATCCTTAAATTCCACACTCTTTTGCAGCAGCTTGTGAGTGCCGATGATTAGATCCACACCACCGCTTTTCAGCTTTTGCAGGGTCCGCTTCTGCTCGGTGGCGCTGCGGAAGCGGCTGAGAACATCAATATTCACCGGGAATCCCCGGAAACGGGCAATGGCAGTCTGGTAATGCTGCTGGGCCAAAACCGTCGTGGGCACCAGAATGGCGCACTGCTTGCCGTCCATAATGGCTTTCATCACTGCCCGGAGGGCAACCTCCGTCTTGCCGAAGCCCACGTCGCCGCAAAGCAGACGATCCATGGGAATGGGCGATTCCATATCCTGCTTGATCTGGGCAATACAGCGCAGCTGATCGTCTGTTTCCGGATAGGGGAAGTTTTCTTCAAATTCTTTCTGCCAAGGAGAATCCGCCGCAAAGGCAAAGCCCTCCTGCCGCTTTCTGGCAGCATATAGCTGGATCAGCTCTCCGGCCATATCCTTGGCTGCCTTTCTTGCCTTGGCTTTTGTCTTTTGCCAGGCATCGGTACCGATCTTGTTCAACCGAACATTGGCATCTTCACTGCCGCCGCCGATATACTTGCTTACCAGATCCAACTGGGTAGCCGGTACAAACAGCGTATCCGAGCCTTGATAGGCGATCTTGATATAGTCCTTGACCGCACCGTCCACCTTGATCTGCTCCATGGCTACGAACCGGCCAATGCCGTAGTTTTCGTGGACGACAAGATCGCCGGGAGTCAGATCTGTGAAGGAGTTCAGCTTCTGCCGGTTGGTGGCGGCCTTTTTTGCTTTCTTTTTCGGTTCACCCCGGGCGATCAGCTGACCTTCTGTCAAAATTGCCAGCTTACTGCTGGGATATTCCATACCGTTGGGCAAGGTCCCATCCGTCAGCAGGATCTGCCCCGGCTTGGGCATCGCGGTCAGGGGAATGCAGATAAATGCGGATAAACCCTTGCTCCCCAGCATTTCCTGCAAAAGCTCTGCCCGGCGACGGGTACCGCACAATACCAAAGAGGCAAATTCCATCTTTTGGTAATGGGCAAGATCTGCCGCGGCTGTGTCCAAATTGCCGCCATAACCGGGCAGCTGCTTGGTAGTCATGGGGAAAAGCTGCTTGGGAGGGTTGCTTTCCGGGTAAGAGCTGCCGCCAAAGGAATCCAGATACAGCACGCTCCGTCCGGTCAGCCCATCACAAAAGTCCTCCCACTGGCATACATAGTCACACAGTTCCCCAGCCAGCAGTCCGCCCTGAAGTAAACTGTCCAGCTGCATTCCAATGGCTTCTGTTCTGATTCTGGCAGCCCGCTTTAAATTGCCGTGGTCGCAGATCACCACAATGGCATTTTGGGGAATGTAGTCAAAACCAGTGGCAATTTCCGGATAGATCAGCGCCATATACCGGTCAGATGCCGGATTCTGCAGGCCGTTTTCGTATTTTTCCAGATCTTTTTCCAGCGTCTTGATCAGCGGTTCGTTGATAAGCTTGCGCCGCTTTTGCCGGGCAATCAAATGCTGAATATCTGTGCATAGTCCGCTAAGCCCTTCCGGATGCAGCCGGGGCTGTGTCTCACCAACAGGCAGGATCACAACTTTCTCCACATTCTCCGTCCGCCGCTGGGTGTCGGGATCGAAATATCCCATGGTATCCAGTTCGTCGCCGAAAAATTCAGCCCGGAATGGCCGGTCGGCGGCAGGGGAGAACACATCGAGAATGCCGCCGCGGACAGCAAACTGACCGGGGCCCTCTACCATGGCACACCGGCTGTAGCCAGCCCCAGCCAGCCGGTCGGTCAGGTCGTTAATGGCATATTCTTTTCCTGTTTCCAGGGTAAAGGACGCATCCATCAGCGTCGTCGGAGGAATAGTGCGCTGACTCAAAGCCTCCCAGGACATGATTTGCAGTGTTGTATTGCCTTGCTTCAGATCATAAAGCTGCCGCAGCCGCTTCTGTTCCCATGCTCGGGAAACTACTGCGGTGTCATATAGGGTCAGCTCCCGGCTGGGAAGCACCGGCGCTTCTGCGCCCAGAAAAGCCTTCAGCTCCTGCTGCAGCCGTCGCGCAGACATGTCGTCCTGGCACAGGATCACGATCGGCGCAGAGCAGTCCTGCCGCAGCCCGGCGATCAGATGGCTGCGGTTGATTTGACCGATACCGGTGACCGCAACGCTTTGCAAAGCCGCCAGGCTCTGAAGCGTCGCAGTATATTCCGGCATGGTTTTTAAGAAGGACAGGACATTTTCCATAACTTTTCCTCCACGCAACAATGCGGAAAGGGGGAAAATACCCCCCTTTCCGTGGTTTTCAGACAATATTTACGCTTTTGAGCCGTTATACCGGTTCGCCGCTTCTCCAACGCCCTTGTCGATGATGCAAAGAGCAGCCCCCGCAGCCCGCTCCAGCGCAGATTCCAGCGCCTTTTCCTCGGAGGTGGAGAAAGAGGAAAGCACCCAGTCCGCCAGATCCTGCTCCGGGTGCGCTTTCGCACCCACACCGACCTTGACCCGGGGGAATTCCTGACTGCCCAGCTCAGAAATGATGGACTTGATCCCGTTGTGACCGCCGGCAGAGCCGTCACCACGGATCCGAAGCCGACCGGGCTCCAGAGAAATGTCATCAAAAATCACAACGATCCGCTGGGGCGGAATGTGAAAATAGGCACTCAATTGCAGTACACTGCGCCCGGACAGATTCATGTATGTCTGGGGCTTCAGCAGATACAGCTTACCGCCTGCGTAGTTTACCTGACCGTACAGGCCTTGAAACTTCAGCTTATCGACCTTGCAGTCCAATTTTTGGGAAAGCACATCGATAGCACGAAATCCGCAGTTGTGCCGGGTCTTTTCGTACTCTCTGCCGGGATTTCCCAGTCCCACAATGAGCCAGGCGTCGTTTTTCTTACCTAACACAGCTTAGAACAGATCCGCGATGGAAGTACCGCCGTGAACGTGGGCAATAGCACGGGCAAAGATGGGCGCCACATCCAGGAACTTCAGCTTGCCGCTTTCCGTATTGCCAACTTGGGGAATAGTATTCAGGAATACCATCTCCTGAATGGGACTCTTCTCGATCCGCTCATAAGCAGGTCCGGACAGCACACCGTGGGTAGCGCAGGCATAAACCGCCTTTGCACCGCCAACTTCCACCAGAGCCTGTGCAGCGTTGCACAAAGAACCGGCGGTATCTACCATGTCGTCGTACATGATACAGGTCTTGCCTCTAACGTCACCGATCACGTTCATGACCTCACAGACATTGGCCTTCTGGCGGCGCTTGTCAACGATGGCCAGGCCCATGTGAACCTTGGCAGCAAATGCCCGTGCCCGGGCAACGGAGCCGACATCGGGCGAAACAACGACAAAATCATCGTGATTAAACTTGTCTTCAGGGAACTTTTCCAGATAGTATTTTACAAAAGTGGGGTTGCCCAGCAGATGATCCAGCGGAATATCAAAGAAGCCCTGGATCTGAGCAGCGTGCAGGTCCATGGTCAGGATCCGATCGGCACCAGCAGCGGTGAGCATATTGGCCACCAGCTTGGAGGAGATGGGATCGCGGCTCTTGGCCTTACGGTCCTGACGGGCGTAGCCGAAGTAAGGAATGACGGCAGTGATACGGCCTGCGCTGGCACGGCGGCAGGCGTCGATCATGACCAACAGTTCCATCAAGTGATCATTTACAGGCTTACAGGTGGACTGGATCAGGAACACATCCGCGCCGCGAACAGTCTCGTTCAAAGAAACAGAAACCTCGCCGTCAGCAAAGGTCTTGACATCGCTGTTGCCCAGTTCAATGCCCAGTTCCTTGCAGATGGTTTTGGCAAACTCGGGGTTGGAGTTGCCGCAGAAGACCTTAATGTTCTCTCCGTACGCAATCATCTGGAATACCTCACTTTTGTTCTTTTTCTGTGTAGACCCAATTAGGGAATATTTCCAAACATATTATACCATTTACTTCCTATAAAAAGCAACACCCATTGGCGGAAAATTCCACCCAAAAAAAGGAGAAAATAGCCAGCGCCTTCGTTCAATCTGCCTTGCCGTCAGCAACGATGCAGACTCTGCGCCGCTGCGTCATACCGGCTTTCTCAGGGCATTCTGCCCGGAACAGCCCATAAAGATCGTCACATCGCCGTTCCAGGATCTCGTAAGTATGTCCGGTCTTTTCTCCGATATGCGGAAAATCCCCCGTCTTTCGTGCCAGCTTCAAAGCATCCGTTCCCTTGCTCCGGAAACCTAAAACCCGGACATAGGGGGCTTTCTCTGTCAGTATTTGCGCAGTCAGTCCCAAAAACGCACACATGACCATCCGGTCCAGCCGACTCCTTGTATATCGCTTGGACTTTGTTTCCGCCAGGATCTCTTCCAAACCTCCACAGCTGCGGCTGGCGTGCATCAGCTTGCGCCAGAGACCTTCCGAGCCGTAGGGAAGTGCTTCAAATTCCGCATCTGTCATGGTCCGCAGCCGCGCCAGGATCGCCCGTTCACCCAAACTTATGCTGTGCACAGGCGCGTTTACCAATATCTCCCTAGCTTCCTGGGGTACAAATCCCAGCCAGTCTTGTTTCTGGAATGCCAAAGCTCGCAGAGAAGTGGCAGAGGGATTTTCTGCATCCGGGGTATCCGCATGATAATCTCCCTTCCTGCGGATCACCAGCGGCTTCATGGTGCAGCTTTGTGCCAAGATCGCCTTGCAGTATTCCACTGCCAAAATGTCATTGGGGCTGATCAGCAAAGAGCTGTCAAGCTCCATTTCCTCCAACGCCGCCTGCCGGGCAGCGGGGAAGGAAAGTCCCTTGTCCAGCTGCAGCCGCAGCTTTTCGGAAAAAGGTGCTGACAGCAGCGCCCTGGCGGTAGCCATCAAGGTTTCTTCTGTGCCGTTTTCTGAACCGAAGCACAGATAGTCGCAGAAGCGCCCCAGGATCTGCACACCCCCAGCAGCAAAGCTTTCTGCCGAGGAAAGGGCATATTGTACCGGCAGCTCCAGCACCAGATCCGCGCCGCACTTCAGCGCTGCTTCTGCCCGGAGGGATTTGTCGAAGATCGCCGGCTGCCCCCGCTGCACGAAGTTGCCGCTCATGAGACATACAATGGCGCATTCCTCACCAAAGACGGTGCGAATGTAGTCAAACTGCTTTTTATGACCCAAATGGAAGGGGTTATATTCACAAATAACGCCTACGAATTTCAAAAAATTCCCTCCTTTTGAAAAAAAGTCCTGTTCAGGGCTTGAGAAATTTGAGATAATATTATAAAATAGACTCAGCTATGGCTATCATAACACAAAGTCAGAAAAAAGAAAATCATTTATTTTACAGGAGGCAATTATTCATGAATGTTCTGGTTATCAACGCCGGCAGCTCCAGCCTGAAGTATCAGCTGATGAACCCCGAAACTGGCGATGTATCCGCAAAGGGCCTGTGCGAGCGTATCTATATCGACGGCCGTCTGACCCACAAGGTCGGTGAGAACAAGGTCGTTAAGGACATCCCCATGCCCAGCCACTCTGAGGCCATCGCCGCAGTTCTGGACATCCTGGTTGACCCCGAGCATGGTGTTATCAAGTCTGTTGACGAGATCGACGCTGTCGGTCACCGCGTGCTCCACGGCGGTATGGAATTCTCCGATTCCTGCATCGTTGACGAGTCCGTCATCGCTGCCATCAAGAAGTGCATCCCCCTGGGACCTCTGCACAACCCTGCTAACCTGATGGGTATCGAGGCTTGCCAGGCTGTCATGCCCAAGACTCCCCAGGTCGCTGTGTTCGACACCGCTTTCCACATGACCATGCCTCCCAAGGCTTACCGCTACGCCATTCCCACCGAGTATTATGAGAATGACGACATCCGCCGCTACGGCTTCCACGGCACTTCCCACAAGTATGTTGCCAAGCGTACCGCTGAGCTGGTTGGCAAGAAGGAATTCAAGATGATCAACTGCCACCTGGGCAACGGTTCTTCCCTGTGTGCCATCAAGGACGGCAAGTGCCAGGATACCTCCATGGGTCTTTCCCCTCTGGCCGGCGTTCCTATGGGTACCCGTTCCGGCGACATTGACGCCTGTGTCGTTCAGTTCATCTGCAACAAGTACGGCATGAGCGTTGACGAGTGCCTGACCATGCTGAACAAGAAGTCCGGCGTGCTAGCTCTGTCTGGCGTTTCCTCCGACTTCCGTGATCTGGAAGCAGGCGAGGCAAACGGCGATGAGAACTGCGTCCTGGCACTGAACAAGTTCTTCTACGAGGTTGCCAAGTATATCGGTTCTTATGCTGCTGCGCTGAATGGCGTGGATGTGATCACCTTCACCGCCGGTGTTGGCGAGAACGGCCCCACCACCCGTGCCGCGATCTGTGAGT
>JAGBEM010000226.1 GCA_017936985.1 Oscillospiraceae bacterium | reverse complement strand
CCCCATAGCTTTACCGATAATATCGTGAAGCGCAATATCAATAGCACACTTTGCACTTCCGTTATAAGCCAGCAGGCGGTTCATAACGGAATGAATGCCCTCAAGATCTGTAGCCTCCATGCCGATAAGGGAAGGTCGGAACAGTTCCAGCGCTGCAACAACAGATTCCGGTGTTTCGCCAGTGACGGGACCGAAAGGAGATGCTTCCCCGAGACCAAAAATGCCCTCATCCGTTGTTATCCTTACAAACACACCGGTTGCACCTTCGATCACTGCCAACGCGATTTTTACCGGAGCCGGAAACGGCAGTACCATTGTTTTGATTTCAATATTTGTAATTTTCATATCTTGCCTCCTGTGCTCAGAGCGTTTCCATAGAAATCACAGTTTGACTCTGCTCGAATTCTCGTCTGGTAAAGCCTCGCTCTTGACTTTCGATTTCGCCGACCTGATTATCATAAGGATCGTCACGCCAATGCTTCTTCGGAACTGTGAAACCACGTTGGAATTCGCTGTTTGCCACCATGCGGCAGGGATCCAGATTGCCGAAATAGAACTTTCTCCGTTCTTCGTTATCAGTCCAGTGAGCAGTTGTGCCGAAGGAGCAATCCGCATACAGCCATCCATAGGGTTCAACATAAAACTGTGCCCAATCGTGAGGGCCGCAGCTTTGTCCACCAACCACAAGTCCGCTCTGCCATTTGGCAGGAATGCCTGAGCAGCGGCAAAGGGTTATGAACAGCAGTGCAAAAACCCCGCAGTCAGCCAAACCTGTATGCGCGCAGTGATCCGCAATGCTTTCCAGCAGAATGTATGGCGGTTCAAAAGCGTAGCGCATATTCAACGTAATATAGTCGTAAAATCGTCTGGCTTTCTCCATAGGATCATCTGTACCTGCAGATAATGTCTCAGCCAAATAGCGAATATACGGTGTAAAAACAATATGCGGCTGCTCCTCGCAGACATCAAAATCATGCGTCTGCGGCAGCGCGGTCATCTCAGCCGTGTTGCGATATACCGCCCGTTGCGTATAGGAATATTCAACAGTAAACTCATGGTTTTCTTCCATGTATTTTTCCCAGCAGGCTGTGCGCTGGCAGGCATCTTTAGGTGCTATCAAGGCTGTTGCCGGGTACAGTTTCTCGATCACGATATCGCTCTGCTGAGGGCATGCAGCGGGAATAGGAAGATGTACGCGCACGAACATGCCTTTTTTGAAGAACTCGTCCTTCAACTTGATGCTTGCTCTCAGTCTTATGCGCACAGAAGCTTCTCCTGTTTCCTGCATGGCTTTCATAAACTGCATCAGCGTAGTTCTGCCGCTGTTACTTCCCTCACCATTTTGTAGGAGAATATCGAATGCTGAGTCGCGGCCCATCAGCGACTCAATAAACGACTCAATGATACGCAACTCACCGTTGACGTAAATCCAGCGAATATGACCGTCATCCAGTCTCTGCTGCAGATCCTCAGCCGTAAATTCAGGAAGCAGCTCCTGTACTTTTCCAAGCGCAGAATCAAAGGAATATGGGTATTCTACAACGGTACGCATCATTATATGTCGCTGAGCGATCATACACTGCCGCAGGCCCTCTGGCAGCTCACAAAGCAGACGTCGGTCTATCATTCGAATGGCGTCTTCAAAGTCTCCGTGCATTTTTTTACGAAGAATATCTTCGGGAAGGCCAATGTTCAAATATTGCAGGCTCTCATTAATGTCCATACATACCTCCAAACAGAAAGGCGCCGTCCGGAAGGACGGCGCCGCTTATTCTTATACCAAAGAGATAAAGCCAGACTCCACGGGTGTGTAGTTTTTGCTGATCATACTGTCGTAAATAACAGACAGGCCATCATTGAAAATGACAATACGGCGGCCTTCCGGTACTTCAGGCAGCTTTTCCAGTTTGCCCTTGATGACATAAATCTGGTTAAGACCGTCCACAACTTCTCTTTCGGCAAAGTTCTGTCTGGTATACACCTCCAAAGTATCTGCATCCACGTAAGTATATCCGGAGCACTCGATATAGGAAACTCCGTCCTTCTCATAGAACCAAATCGTCTGCTGATCTCTGCCCGCATGGTTAGGAAGCTGAAGTGTACCGCAGAGGATATTCTCCCTTGCCTCACCATTGACGTAGGGCGTCATCAAGTATTCCTTACCCGGTCCGGGCTTAGGGATACTGCCGCCGGAAACACATGCAATTACCGCATTGGGGAACCGGTCATTGGCAATAAAACGGATACCATTATATGCAGGAATCGCAACAAGGTCGTCCCAAAGAATGTCGGCTACTATATAACGCTTTCCGAAAAGCTGCGTCCATTTCTCGGGCAGAGCTTCAAAATGAACATCCTCTGCTTTAATGGCAGACGGGGCACCCTTGCCGTAGGCAGATGCCATCAGATACCGCTTACCGGCATTTTCAGCAAAATACATGGTATATCCAGGTTTCCACTGCAGGTTGCCAGCTTTCCAGCCCAGATTCATGTACACAGGTATCGCAGGACCTTCACAAGGAGACATCATAATGTTGACAAAGGGGCCTTCTGCTTTTACGTCAAGAATGGTTCCGGCACTGACATAAAGGCCTTCGTATTTCTCCTTCAGTTCAGAAGGAATAGGCTCATAGTTCGTCCAGATATTAGTGTCTCGCTCCAGCATGGTATAGGCGAACAGCTTAAGTGCCACTTCCTCTACAGGAACACCGCAATCTACCGTCGCAGAAATTGCCAGTACAGCGTTGTACTTGGGGATCACCAGAAGCCTGGACGAGAAATGAATCGTACCGCCGCCCTTCATCAGAACGTGGTCGCCAAGGTCGTATTCGCCGATGGTGTGGTCAACACTGTCCCAGCCAAGCCCATAGATAGTGCTGATCACATCGCTGTCTATAATAGTCGTGCCCTGGGGACGGTTCATTTCCGCTTTGCTTTCCTCACTGAGGATTGCAGAATCAGCAAGGAATACCTGTCCAAATTTGCACAGATCCTCCATTGTCGTCATGATACCGCCCGCGCCCTCGGCTCCCAGGTCCTCCTCCGGATAGTCTATCATATTGGTATGAGGATACTCCCGGTTCTCCTGTGTGGGAAGGCGACTGGAATGGGCTCCGATAGGCTCTGTAATGTAGTCGCGGCAATACGCGCTGTACTCCATACCCGTCACTTCTGCGACGACCATTTCAGCCAGCGTAAAACCGTCGTTGCAATAAACAGAGAAGAGACCCGGTTCACTGTGAAGCACCGCGTGCTCCATATAGCGGTATACATCTTCGTAGTAGTGTCTGCGGGGAGTGGCGGCAGCAAGCATACGGAACTGGGTACCGGGCATTCCACTGGTATGATTCAGACAATGCCGCAGTGTGATTCTTTTGTATCGTTCATCTGCCATCTTAAATCTGGGCAGATACTCGCAAACAGGCTTATCCAGCTCCACAAGTCCGCGCTCCACCAGCTGCATGATCGCAACTGTTGTATACACCTTTGTAATAGAGCCAATATTATAGGTTCCGGCATGCTTTTCATTTCTGCCGAAGGACGATTTTGCTACGATCTCTCCATCGATCATCACTGCATATGATGCAGAGGATACAACAGGCGGAAAAGATGTCTGGAATATAGGCTGAAGGCGTTCCTCCAACTTATTCATCTATAACCCTTCCTTTCAAATTTTTGCTTCAAAGCAGCTGACAAAGTGGCCGGGAGCGATTTCACGCTCTTCCGGTTGTTCTACTGAACAGCGCTCTGTTGCGTAGGGACAGCGCGTATGGAAACGGCAGCCCTTAGGTGGATCAGAAGGCGAAGGAATATCACCCTCCAAGAGAATACGTTCGCGATTTTCATCTGCATCGAATACGGGAGCAGCTTCCAACAGCGCCTGGGTATAAGGATGCACAGGATGGTCAAACAGTTCATCCTTGGGGGCTCTCTCAACGACCTGTCCCAGATACATGACTGCAACATCGTCGCAGATAAAACGAATAACACTGAGATCATGGGAGATAAACAGGTATGTCAGTCCGAATTCATCTTTCAGGTCGCAAAGAAGATTAATGATCTGAGCCTGAATTGAGACGTCAAGAGCAGATACAGCCTCGTCGCAAACAACAAAGGAAGGAGATGCCGCCAAAGCACGTGCAATGCAAATACGTTGGCGTTGACCACCGGAAAATTGATGGGGATATCGGTATATTTGATCCGCAAAGAGACCGCATTTCTCTATGAGTTCCACGGCTCTTTCCGTCATTTCTTTCTGATTTTTAACAAGCTTGTAGGCGATCATAGGCTCTCCTACAAGCTGAGCAACGTTCATGCGCGGGTCAAGAGATCCATAAGGATCCTGAAATACCATATTGATCTGGCGTCTCAGTTTTTTCTGAAGCGCCTTATCTTTTGTAAGCAGGTTTTCTCCGTCAAAGGTAACGGATCCGGAGGTGGGCGGGATGAGATTGGTCATTACTCTGGCCGTAGTTGATTTGCCGCAGCCGGACTCGCCAACAAGGCCGAGAACCCTTCCGCGGTAAATATCCAGAGACACATCATCTACAGCGTGCACCTGCGCGATAGTACGCTGAAGTAGTCCGCCCTTGACCGGAAAATATTTTTTCAGATGCTCCGCATGGAGCAGTACATCACTCATGGGAAACCTCCTGTTGGGCAAATTTCCAGCACGCAACCGTATGTCCGGGGCATACTTCCACTATTGGCGGGAATTCCTCTTTACAGCGTGCACTGCATTCACTGCAACGAGGGTGGAAAGGACAACCGGAGGGTTTCTCCAGCAGCGAGGGAACATTGCCCGGAATCGCACGTAGGCGTGTTCCCGTTTCTTTTGGATTAGGTTTGGACGCT
>JAGBEM010000225.1 GCA_017936985.1 Oscillospiraceae bacterium | reverse complement strand
GTAAGTGGGACAGTCGTAGTAGTCATCCGACTCCCGCCCGGACTGCTTTGCCCGACTGCGGTGGTTGTTGAGCTTTGCACCGCACTCCGCACAATGGAGCTTGCCGGTCAGCGGATTGGCCTCGCCGGTGCTGTCTGTTCTGCGCCGGACAGCCAGCACACATTGTGCCAGTTGCCATCTGTCCTCTGGAATGATGGCTTCATGGGTATCCTTGAATACCAGCCATTCCTCTTGTGGCTTTGTCTGCCGTTTCGCCTTCAGACCGTTCTTGCTTGAACGAAAGTTGACGGTGTGCCCCATGTACTCCGGGCGTGTCAGAATGTTGCCGACGGTCACGCCATTCCAGGAATACGGCTTGCTCATGTCGGTGTTGGATCGCTTCATGCAGGTGTCGTGGGTCGCATTGTAGTAGGCGGGGCACTCAACCTTATCAGCCTCCAGGATGCGCGCGATCTCGTAGGGGCCGTGACAGTCAATCGCCAGCTGGTAGATTCTCCGGACGACCGTAGCCGCCTCGTCATCCACCAGCCAATGATTCTTGTCTGCCGGGTCTTTCCGGTAGCCGTACACGCACAGCGTATTTGTCGGCTTTCCGCTGTTGCCCCGCTGGCGGAAGAATGTGCGCATCTTCTTCGACTGTTCCCGCAGATACATCTCGTTCAGCACGTTCATGAAGGGCGCGAACTCACTGCTGATGGGGTTCACCGTGTCCACGCCGTTGCCAATGGCGATGAACCGCACACCCTTACGCCGGAAGTACACCTCTGTGTAGAAGCCGGTCTGGATGTAGTCGCGCCCGACGCGGCTCAGGTCTTTTGCGATCATTACGCCGACCAAGCCTGCATCAATGTCTGCAATAAGCTGCTTCCATCCAGGGCGTTCGAAGTTGCCGCCGCTGAAGCCATCATCTGTGTAGTGTCGGCAATGGACGAAGCCGTGGTCTGCCGCATACGAGGTCAGGTAGGCCTTCTGTGATTCACTTTGTCAAGGGGTGTTTCACCGTGAAATACACATTTCTTTGACACAAGGATTCCACAAGAAATGCTGTTTGAGTACCCTCGGCTAAGCGGCTCGATCTGATGGTATGGAGTCATAACCCGGTTGCGGAGAACGCGTATCGATCCTATGGCATGGTTCCCCAACGTTGTGTATACGAAATAAGCCTGTAATAGAGAAATCCCCAGGATGCCCTCCTGGGGATCAGTTTTGCCCTAAATCAAACCCTGCTTGATACAGTAATGGTAGATTCCATCCTCTGCAACATGACCGCATACATCACTTGCAACCGTTTTTAGCCGATTGGATGCGTTTTCCATGGCAATGCCGGTGCCTACCGCTTCCAGCATCTCAATGTCATTGTTACCATCGCCAAAGGCCATGGCTTCGGTTCTATCCAGGTGGTAGTAGTCCAGTATCTTTTTGATGCCCATACCCTTGCCGCCGTTCGCTGGAATGATGTCCACAGCACGATCCCACCATGCAGCGATCCTGGCATCGGACACACCCTTCAAAATAGCCGGATAATCGCTTTCACGGCATCCCAGCATGATTTGATAGATTTCCTCCTGGCACACAGCTTCAAAATCCTCTGCAACTGTCAGCACTTGATGGGCAAAGGAATAGTATTCCGCCAGATCATCATCCGTGCCGTTGGCTGCAAGCCGATCTTTGGTGGCGACGGCAACAGGTCTGCCAATAGCTGCGGCATTTCGGATGATCGTCTGCACATCTTCCGTGCGGATGGGATTAGACAATATGGCACCCGACTGATCGTAGCAGTAAGAACCGTTGAAGGTCAAGTAGGCATCGAAATCCACGCCATCGAATTTCGGCAGACTGATAGGAGATCGACCGGTTGCAATGCAAATTTTGATTCCGTTCTCTTTCAACCGCCGCAGGACTTCCGTGGTCTTTGCGGAAATCCGCTTGGTCTGCATATCCACAAGGGTTCCGTCAATGTCAAAGAAAATGATTTTGATTCTATTCATTTTCGTCCTCCGACTTCATCTGTTTTTGTCACCGTGGCAAATACGATCAATGTGCCGATTCCTGCCATTACAATACCGGCAATCAGAATAGCATCTACGCCAAGGTTCAGAAGCTGTCCACCGGCAAAATTTCCGGCAGAGCACCCCAGGGCATAGGCTGCGGTAATAAATGCCTGCCCCTTGACCATATCAGTGGAGCTGACCTTGGCATTGGCATAGTACACCTGCGCCGGATGCATAAAGCCGTAGGAGGTAATGTGGAGAAGTTGCAGCAGATAGATGGTCGTAATATCCTTGGCAAAGTATAGGCAAACGGCTCTTATAAGGAAAGACACCGCTGCGATCTTCAGCAGATTCGTGTCCTTGAATTTTTCCCGGACTTTTCCAAAGAAGAAAATCACCGGGGATGCCACCATAGAGGAGATAAAAAGCGCAATACCTACATGACTGCTATCTCCACCCAGAGCGCCCATAATGGCGATCATATAATTTTCCATCATGGCAAGAAACATTCCGAGAAACGCAATACCCAGTAAGGAGACACAATACCAGCGGTATTTAGAGAAGAAGTTTACAATAGAACAGCTTTGCTGCTTTTCTTCTTTTGTTACCCTTTCTTTATAAAGCTTCGGATAACCAGCCAGGGTGATGATACAGAAGATTCGGGAGATCAGTAAAAACAGCAGCATCCATACTGCACCCAACTTCGCAATAATGAAGCCCACCGCAAGGCTGGAGATCGCAGAAGCGGCAGAACCGATTCCACGGGCAGCACCGTAGTTGATGGAATAGCCAGCGCCGTTGCAGGCAACGCTCAATGCGTTCAGCAATGGTACCATCACATCGCTGCTCCATACACCGATCATGTAAAGAGTAGCGGTCAGCATCAGCGGAAGTCCGGGCACCAACTGTAGAGAAAAACAAATGCAGCACAGAGCAGAAAACAGAAGAAGCATCTTCGTCAGCAGGAAATGCTCTGCCCGGTCTGCGAAAGCAGCGAGAATTGGCTGAGTCAGACAGGAGATCAAGCCTGCCAGCGCCAGCATAAGACCAGCAGCACCGGCTGGAACACCTTTATCCAACAGATAGGTCGTGGCAAAAGCAGCCGCACCGGAGGATGCAGCCCAGTAGGTGAATTGCGTGATGCTATACCGGAGGGTCAGATTCTTCATGGTGTATCCCCCTTACCGGAAGCTGTTCTCGATCACACCGGGCAGAAGGTTATAGATGGAACAGCCGATGATCTCTTCAAAATAGCTCTTGATTTCCAACACCGCTTTCCATCTGTCGATGGTTGCCGGATGGGTTCCATACCGGATCGCCACATCTACGAACCGCTTTTCCAGCAGGCAAAATCCGGTAGGCAGAGCCAGTGCATCACAAAGCTGCACCAGATGGTCATAGTCATCGTAGACAGCATCCTTCACGAATTGCTCCATGAAGTCCTTGTCCTCTTGGGGCATATCAAATACACCGATGGAAGAAGAAATATCCTTGACCATGAAAGCATGGGAAATGCAGATCTGCGCTGCTTTCTCCCATCCCCGATCCATGCAGTAGCGGTAGCCGTCAATCAGATGGCGCTCGGAAGTGACACCGGCGTGTCTGCCAATGTCATGGAGCAGACCATAGATATAGGCATCATCCGCATCCAGATGTGGGCAGCGGCTGGCAATATTCTGACAGGCCAGAGCTACATACCGGGAATGGTCTGCCCAGGGACCAGGATTGGATGTGTGTGCGCCATCCAACGCTTTTTCTGCGATTGATCGTGCCAATAACACAAAACTTTCCTCCTGTATGAGAAAAACGGGGCTGGCTTTCACCAACCCCGCCAGAGAATAAAGGAGGATTGGAAAGTGGGCCTTTCCGTTTCCTTTGCTGACAGTATAAAGAATATTCGGCACGAATACTATATCATTTGTGCGTATAATTATCACGATCGTGCCATTTCTTGCGATAGGTAGCAGGAGAACATCCAAAATGCTCCCGGAATAGCTTTCCGAAATAGCTGCTGGAGCCAAGTCCACAGTTGTAAGCAATCTGGGTGATGGACTCGTCCGATTCTGCCAGTCGCTGACAGGCTTTGCGGAGCCGATAGCCCGTCATATACTCCACCGGACTCATATGCAGATTCTCCCGGAACAGGCGGAAACAAACCCGCTTGCTGATGTGCGCTTCCCTTGCAAGCTGCTCCACAGAGATGTTCTCTGGGTAATGGTCATAGATGTATCGCATCATGGCTTTCATTTTTTCGTCCGAATCCTTGGCACCGGATTGCTGCTCCATTACAGGGCGGGCAAGTTCAAAAAGTGCAAGCCAAATTTGCGTAAGCTGCTGCCGGAGGGCAAATTCATATCCCCAGCCATCCTCGTCCAGATCAAAAACAGCACGGATCTTTTTGAGAAGTTCCGTCTGGGTGGGATCATCGGGAGAAAGCACGATCATCTCGATCCCGGCTGCGGCGGTCAGCGGACGGATGTATTTCGTATCGATCCGGCTGGCTTGTCCGCCGGAGAGCAACTCCGACTCAAACAGATGCAGAAGCTGTATCGTTTCCGTACCAGATGGAACGATTTTAGAGGTATGCAGAATATTGGAATTAACAAAGCCGCCGGAACCACTTGGAAACACCCATTTCCCATTCGGGGTCGTGTATTCCAGAGTGCCGCTTTCCATGTAGAACAGTTCTACCGTCCGGTGCCAATGCCAAGGAGTTGCGGGCTCGATGTACCGATCCAGCAGCGCACGAGATGCGATATAGGGGAAATCCGGTGAAAAACCGGGAAGCAGCTCTTCATTGCTGCCCTCGATCAACTGGATGCTTTGGATATTTTTCAAGTACACTCACCTCCCGGAAAGTATCTGATAGTATGCTAACGGATTTGGGGTTGAAAGTCAATCAAGTATAGCTGCACAATTTTACAAAAGCAAAAAGGACTGGGCATCACCTTTGATTTGATCAGGGAAGGGAAGCAACCTGTTCGAAAATAGTATCCCTCACATCTGTTGCACGTTCATTCCGCTTGCGCTCAGCACCTTTCTTGTTCTGTGCATTATTCAGCTGTTCCCTGATCGACACCCTCTGCCTCGGCTCTTCACCAGCCTTGATGACCGTATCAACACAGTGACGGATGCGATCGATCAGATCAGGATCAACATTCTGTTCTGCGAGCGAGGCGCGAAGCTGTGCTTGTTCATCAAGCAGCAGCTGTAATTCACCGGTAATGCGTTCATGGTCTGCAGCCTTGATGCCGTTGGCATTCATGCACCGCACAGCCTTTGCAAACTCGTTCAGCTCCTGCTGATGCTTCTCAGTGTACTGCTTGCGCATGAAGCCGAGACCCTGCTTGCTCTTGTCAGAGATCGGCTTGAGCCGCTGGAATGCGTCGAGGTGCTTGATCGCAGTCTGCTTCTTCCGAATAGCCTTGCCCAGATCGTCAAGATGGGTGAGGCTATTTTGCTGTTCGCCCACAAATGCTTCAAAATCCGCCAGTGTATGAATGCCGCTTTGCTCCATAAAGAATTGCACCTGTGCAGCAAATTTCAGGTCGTTGATACCAGCAGTCTGCCTTGCCTTCTTGCCCCAGTCCGCACGCACAGCCCTGCGCAAATTCTGGAACACCTGAATGTATTCCATCAGCGAAGGTTGGTATGGCTCCGGCTTCATGATTTCTGCTGTTTTGCGGATGGCCTCCGCCAGCCACTTTTCCAGCGATGCCAGCCGTGACTTCAACGATTGCAGCACACGGTTGAACTGCTTGATTTCCTCGTTGTACTGACCGATTTCTGTGCGGATGCCCTGCTGCTCCAGATAGGTAACAACAGGCCCCATGTGGACGGTAGGAACCAGATCAACGCCTTGTCGCTCGTATGAACGGAGATCAAGCCGGACGTCTGCACCAGCACGTTCCAGATAACGATTTGTGGTGTCGGCCCATGCCGTGCGCCATCGTTCACAGTTACCTGGATCATCCCAATCCGTAATGCGCTCTTTGCGGGATTTATAGTCGCCATTGGGTAAAGGAATTCTCTCACCATTTTTATCAAGAATGTAGACCCGCCTTGCCTTGGGCAGCCACTTGCCGTGCTCGTCCATTGCACGCATAGTCAACATCACATGGGCGTGGGGATTACCGTCTCCCTTATCATGAATGGCGTAGTCGGCGATCATGCCCCGGGACACGAATTGCTCCATGCAGTATTCTCGAACAAGTGATTCGTACTGATCGACAGGAAGTTCTCTCGGCAGCGCCATAATGATACCTCGCGCAAGCTGCGCATTCCATTGCTTTTCGGATGCTTCTACAGCATTCCAGAGCGTCTGCCGGTCTGCATATTCCTGCGGGGCATTGGGTGGCAGCAGGATGCCCTTCGCCACGATTTCTTTTTCCTTGTAGCAGAAATTCTTCGTCCGCTGATCGTACTCGCTGAACAGCTTTTCAGCGGACATATAAGCAGCACCAGCCACGGCAGATTGCCCCTTGCTGCGCTGGCGAATGGACACATCAAAATGGGGACACGCCACGGTCGTCACCCCACTTTCCTTGGGTAGCCAGCTTGCTGGCGCAGGGGCCGCGCCCCTGTTGATTTTGTTCCGCAGAACAAAATCTCAGAGCGACGAACCCTGTTCGGAGCGTGCCTCGCAGAGCGCAACCCCACGTAAAACGTGGATAGTTG
>JAGBEM010000224.1 GCA_017936985.1 Oscillospiraceae bacterium | reverse complement strand
TTATTAGATTGGCATCGCCTGACGGCGCTGCCATTTCTGTAATTTTCGCAATAGAAAATTACAGAAATCCGTCTCATTATGATCTTCATATAAAAAACTTCAATTCTGCGAATTAAAGTTTTTTATTGAATATCAGTATGATGCGCTGATCGCGGATAAGAATTACCCCTGGAAACTGCGGGACATTCTGCCCCAGGTGCTGCTGGCGGGCAATGAGGCTGGCAGCCTGACAGAAGCTGGTGCTCACTTCCTGGATCCTACCGGTACGCTGCAGGCAGGCATCCCCTTAGCTCCTCCTGAGGGGGATGCCGGTACCGGTATGGCTGCCACCAACTCTGTCCGGGTCAAGACCGGCAATGTATCTGCCGGCACACCGGACTTTGCCATGGTGGTGGTAGATCACAAGCTGAATGTCCATAAAGAGATCGATATGGTCACTACCCCAGCAGGCGCTGCGGTTGCTATGGTGCACTGCAATAATTGCACCTCCGATATCAACGCGTGGGTGGAGCTGTTTGGTCAGTTTGCTGCCGCTATGGGCATAGACACAGATAAGAGCAAGATTTTCCCTCTGCTGTTTAATCTGGCGCTGGAAGGCGACCCGGACTGCGGCGGCTTGATCAGCTACAACTATTACTCCGGTGAACACATTACCGGTTTGGATGAAGGTCGTCCTGTGTTCGTGCGGCGGCCTGACAGCAAATTCACCCTGCCGAACTTTGTGCGTACCCACCTGCAGTCCGCACTGGCTGCACTGAAGATCGGTCTGGATATCCTGGTGGGTGAGGAGAAGGTGGAGATCGATAAACTTTACGGACACGGCGGATTCTTCAAGACCCCGGGGGTAGGCCAGCGGATCCTGTCTGCTGCCGCAGGCGCACCTGTTTCTGTTATGGAGACCGCCGGTGAGGGCGGTCCTTACGGTATGGCGCTGCTGGCTGCCTACACCCTTTGGAAAGAGGAAAGCCAAACGCTGGAGGATTACCTGGATGATGTATTTTCTACCGCTGCTTCCACCACGCTGATGGCGGATGAAGCGGATATTGCCGGATTTGATGCCTTCCTTGCCCGCTATAAAGCAGCCCTTCCTGTGGAAAAGGCTGCGGTACAGACAGTATAAAAGACAGATTCTTGGAACAGGAGATAGCATGAAAAGTATCCGAACAAAATCGAACACGGTAGATTTGCTCGCCGGTAACCCCAGAAAGAGCATTTTGATGTTCGCAGCGCCGATGTTGGTAGGCAATCTCTTTCAGGAGATGTACAACGCGGTAGACACTCTGGTGGTGGGGAAATTCGATGGTTCTTCAGCCTTGGCGGCGGTTGGTGCTGCGGGCGTGCCCTTTATGTTGATTAACGCCGTCACTATCGGCTTCAGTGTGGGCTCTGCAATCCTGATTGGTCAGTATTACGGCGCAAAGGGGAAAGACGACCTGCGCAGGATTTCCGGCACCGTAATGATCATGACATTGATCTTGGGTATTGCAGTTACCATCTTAAATTACTTCGTGTGCAGACCGTTACTGGAACTGCTAAATGTGAAAGGTGGATTGCTGGAATCTGCACATATCTACCTGCAAACCGTAGGTTGGTTTATTTTTCCTATGATGTTGTACAACAACGCTGCTGCGTTGCTGCGCGGCATCGGCAATGCGAAAATGCCGTTGGTATTCCTGATGATTTGCACCGTCATTAACACGGTTTTGGATCTGCTCTTTGTCATTGTGTTCCGTTGGCCCAGCGTCTATGCTGTGGCTTTGGCTACCGGTATTGCCCAAGCGGTCTCCGCCGTGTTGATCATAGGTTATATCTACTTCTTTGTTCCTGAATTGGCTGCAAAGAAACGGGAGCTGCGGATCGATGGCCAGATACTCCGAAAGACGGTCCGGCTGGGACTACCCAACGCGGTACAGACCAGCGCTGTTATGCTGGGTGTTGTGGTGCTGCAGCGGATCATTAACGACTTTGGCGACGACGTGATTGCCGCCTACTCGGTAGGGTCGAAGATCAACAACTTCGCACAGATGCCCATTATGAGCCTGAGCAGCACGATCTCAACATTCGTGGCACAGAACCTGGGCGCAGGTAAAGATCTGCGGATCAAGCAAGGCTTCCAATTCACCATGAAGATCGCACTGTCGCTGACGGTGATACTGACAGTATTTATCGTGATCTTCCGCCATGAACTGATCGGCATATTTACCACGGAGACGGACTTGGAGGTGATCCGTATCGGCGGCGAATACCTGATGATTTGCAGCACATTCTTCTTCCTGCTGGCTGCAATGAACATTATGCAGGGCGTCATGAACGGTGCGGGCGGCACTATGTTTACCATAATCGTTTCCTTGACAATGACCTTCCTGCGCGTACCCCTGGCTTATCTGTTCACCGGTGCGCTGCGAATGGACTATAAGGGTGCCTGGATCACATTCCCCATAACCTGGGCGGTCTCCCTGCTGATCTATGTTCTCCGCTATCGAAGCGAACGATGGAAGAAAGCGGTGGTCAGTAGCGAGGAGTATATGGAAAGCGATGTATAAAAACGGAGGAAACAATATGTTGGAGTCCCTAAAAGAACAAGTTTGGAAAGCGAATCTGGAGCTTCCCCGATACGGTCTGATCACCTTTACCTGGGACAATGTTTCCGGAATCGACCGGGAAAACGGTCTTGTAGTCATCAAGCCCTCTGGCGTGGACTACGATAACACCCCATTCATTAGTACAAGTATTATAGCATACTTGTCTAACAAATGGGGTGCAGTTCACATCCGATAAGGAGAAGCCTGGGGATTTTTATACCGCACTCATAAAACGGCTGAGGTCATTCGTGTGTCATGCGGCCCAGCCGCCGTTCATCTGCAGACGATCTATTTATAGTTCCCTTAGTAGTTCTCCTTGCGAACCTCAAAGTAGGCCTGCGGATGCTTGCAGACGGGACACACGTCGGGAGCCTTGGTGCCAACCACCAGATGACCGCAGTTGCGGCACTCCCACATGGTGACGCCGCTCTTCTCAAAGACAGCCTTGGTCTGCACATTCTTCAGCAGTGCGCGGTAACGCTCTTCGTGGGCCTTCTCGATAGCAGCAACCCCACGGAACTGCTCGGCAAGATCGTGGAAGCCTTCCTCGTCAGCTTCCTTCGCCATTCGGTCATACATATCCGTCCACTCGGCATTCTCGCCCTCGGCAGCATGGAGCAGGTTCTCGGCGGTATCGCCCAACTCGCCCAGAGCCTTGAACCACAGCTTTGCGTGCTCTTTTTCGTTTTCCGCGGTCTGGAGGAACAGGGC
>JAGBEM010000223.1 GCA_017936985.1 Oscillospiraceae bacterium | reverse complement strand
TTTCTAAGGAGGTAACACAAATGAAAAAACTGTTCCGTTCCATCCGTTCCAAGGTCAATGCGCTTTGCGATAAGGTCAACGCACTTTTCACCAAGGTGCGTATTCTGTGCCGCAGCGGTTCCGCTGTGTTGGCCAGCAACAGAGGCGACCTCTCCACCAACACCATCGGCGCTATCATCGTTGCTGTCGTCATCATTGGTCTGCTGATCGTCGCCGTGAACGCATTCTTCCCGACCTTCTTCAGTGACATGCTGAACTCGATGAAGACCAAGCTCAATGGTCACTGGTAATCCATCCCCATTTCCGCTAAGGAGGTATGTACTCATGAAAAAGCTGTTTCGCTCCATCCGCAAGAAGTTTGAAGCACTCTGCGACAAGGTAAGCATTCTTTTGATCAAAGCAAGACTCCTTCGTCGCAATGTGCCGGCCGTTCTGGCAAGCAACAGAGGCGATCTGGCTACAAATACAATTGGCGCTATCATTGTCGCCGTAGTCATTGTCGGCTTGCTCATTGCCGCCGTCAACACCTTCTTCCCTTCTTTCTTCTCCGGTATGTTCCAGAGCATGAGCGATAAGCTCAACGCAAACTGGTAATCTCACAGGAGGTATCGGCATGGCAGTAAGATTAAGAAATATTCTGCGCCGAAAGGACGGCGATGCGGCAGTGGAGTTTATTATGACCACTGCCATGCTGATCTTCGTCTTTGCGGTATTGGTATCTGCACTGGTTTATATCACCCAGTATTACAACGCCAGCTTCATCACCCGACGAGTAGTCCGTACCATTGAGGTCACGGGCAAATACGACGAGGCAACGGTACTCGCACTGGTGGATGATCTTGGCGGTGACGCACTGACGGATTTGGATCTGACCGTAGATGCCACCTACTTCACAGATAATAAAATTCAACTTCTGGATGAGTTCCGGGTCAATCTTCGGGCGGGCTATCGAATCGCCGTCTTCCAAATGGGAGATCGTCCGATCTATGTGGATTTACCGATCAAGGTGGGACTCAGTGGTCGTTCGGAGGTGTTCTGGAAATGAAGAAACTTCTGAAATGCAGGACCGGCAATGTTCCGGTCCTGACTGTAGGCTTCATTTTTGTCCTTCTGCTCACGACCTTTTTGATCATGGAAATGGGAGGTGCATTTGAAAACTATGAGTATGCCGAGTCCGTCCTGCAGCGATCCTGCAACACGGCGGTCGAGGCAAACATCAATGATGCGTACCGTGCAGATAAAATTCTGCTGTTGGATACAGATGGTGCAAAAGCAGATTTCCGGACCTTTGCCTATCGGGATATGCCATCCCGGTTCCAGTTTACCATCGACAGTGTAACGGCTGAAGAATCTCCGCCGTCCATGGAGGCCACCGGAACCGTGACATTTTCCACACTGTTTGACCAATACGGCTTTGACGATCTGACATTCCACTTCAAGGTCGTTGCCACAAACTATGACCTGGTGGAATGAGGTGGCAGAGGTGGTTTCTATGTTGATCAATACCGCAGCACTGGTCTACGGTGCAATCACAGATTACAGACACAGGCTGATCTCCGATTTGGTTCCTGTTACTCTGATCGGTACCGGTATAGTAAAAACATGCCAAGGGGCTGTATGGTGGCCCAAAGTAATCGCCATGCTGGTTGTTGGAACAATCGTGTTCGTTCAGATCAGACCCGATGACGACAACCCACCGGGTGGTGATTTCAAGCTGCTATCTGCCATGGCTTTTTCCGATGGTATTCTGACTGTTCTGGCAGTTTTGCTGCTGACCGGACTCTCCGCAGCCGCGCACAGCCTGCTCCATAAGCAGCCCATGCAGCGGCATATTCCACTGTGTACGTATGCTGCGCCTGCCTATCTGGCAGCCTGCACGGTACAAATCATACTTTTTGGAGGAACACTATGAAACGAAACATCAAAAGAATCTTCGCACTTTTGCTGGCTGCTTCCTTGCTCTGCACCGGAAGTGTCTTCGCCGCATCGGCAAAACAGCCCACGCCCGCAGTTCGGGTCAACGGCAACGCTGTTTCCTTCCCGGACGGTCAGCCCTTTGTGGATGCAAACAACCGTACCATGATCCCCGTCCGCTTTGTCAGTGAAGAGCTGGGCGCCAAGGTCACATGGAATGGAGCTACCCAGAGTGCTGTCATTGAAAAGAACGGCATTCAGGCTGTCATTACCATTGGCAGCGAAGCTCTGAAGGTCACCAGAAATGGCAGTACCTCCACAGTCACCATGGACACTGCCGCTGTCCTCAAAGACGGCCGCACCTATGTTCCCATCCGCTATGTGGCAGAGGCTCTGGGTGCCTTCGTGGATTACTCTGCACTGTACAGCACCGTCGGTATTTACGCTGATGAATTGACCGCTGCAGAAATCAGCGATCTGCGTGCCTATCCTTACACGCAGCCGGAGGATGCTGTTGGCTATGAAGAAGCCAAAAAGCAGTTCAGCTCTGACACCCTTGCCTTCTGCTACGGCACGGTTCGTGATAAGCTCAACGACTTTTCTAATGCCCATGAGTATCTGTATCATACACTGGCCCGTACCGGCAAGTACTACTTCAATGCCATCGGCAAGAGCATGAACGGCGGTACTTCTGACAAATTCTATGAGAATGTGATCAAAGAGGCTATCGCCGAAGTCAGCTATCAGTCGGAACGACTGACTGTGAGCTTCCGCACGGATAATGCCTGCATCTATCAGGCAGACACCATGGACAGCCTGACCACTGCCGTCCGTGGTATCGCTACCGCTACGCCGAAGGTTGCGCCTGCTGACCTTACCGG
>JAGBEM010000222.1 GCA_017936985.1 Oscillospiraceae bacterium | reverse complement strand
GTTCTTCTTAGCCATGAGGATTTCCAGGATCAGCTTCACTATATCAGCGAACTGGAAGCAAAGCTGAGTGTGTATTCCCATCTGGCACAGGCGATGGATGACATCAAACTTGGCAGAGTGCAGTCTGCGGATGATGCTTTCGCCGACATCCTCGGTGAATTGGAGAGTCTGGATGTATGAATTGTAAAGTTGTATTTACGGATACGGCCAAATCGGATCTCCGGGACATCGCTGTCTATCTTGCGGATCTGTCAAAGGATAAGAATCTGGCCATTCGATTTGTCAGAGAGCTTCAGGAAAAGGCCAGGATTCTGGAGCAGTTCCCGGAGTCTGGTGCAATCCCCAGAGATCGAGTTCTGAAAAGCAGCGGTTATCGTTTCCTTGTCTACAAGGATTACCTTCTTTTCTATCTGTATGAAAAAGAAGCGAACACAGCCTATGTCATGGCGATTTTTAATGGGAAGCGCGATTATATGCGTGTCATGAAGAAATTTCTGTAAACACCAATCATTCTTGAGAGCGTCTATCGGAAACGGTAGGCGCTTTTCTTATGCCCTTTTCAAAGGAGAGTGACGACTATGAGTATCTTCACCGGGCTATTCCGTTCCAGGGACAAGCCCCAAAACAGAACCGCCGGAAGCAACTACAGCTTTTTCATGGGCGGCTCTGCTTCCGGCAAGCAAGTGAATGAACGAACCTCCATGCAGATGACGGCGGTCTATTCCTGCGTCCGTATTCTTTCCGAGGCGGTGGCAAGCCTGCCGCTGAATGTGTATCGGTATACCGATACCGGCGGTAAGGAAAAAGCAATTGGCCACAGCTTGCACCGGCTCCTGCATGATGAGCCGAATCCGGAGATGAGTTCCTTCATCTTCCGAGAGACCCTCATGACCCATCTGCTCCTCTGGGGCAACGCCTATGCACAGATCATCCGAAACGGCAAGGGTGAAGTCATAGCCCTCTATCCCCTGATGCCTGACCGTATGACCGTGGATCGGGATAGCAATGGCAGACTGTACTACAAGTATAGAAAATCCAATGACGATGCCCCAACCATGGAAAGTGGGGTAGTCAACCTTGCACCCTCGGATGTACTCCATGTGCCTGGTCTTGGATTTGACGGCCTCGTGGGCTACAGCCCTATCGCCATGGCGAAAAACGCCATCGGTCTGGCAATTGCGGCGGAGGAGTACGGCAGTAAGTTCTACGCCAACGGAGCAGCACCAAGCGGTGTGCTGGAGCATCCGGGAACGCTGAAAGACCCCGCCCGGGTTCGTGATTCCTGGAACTCCACCTTTGGTGGTTCTTCTAACAGCCACAAGGTCGCTGTCCTGGAAGAGGGCATGAAATATACGCCCATTTCCATCTCTCCGAACGAAGCGCAGTTTTTGGAGACAAGGAAATTCCAGATCAATGAGATTGCTCGAATTTTCAGAGTGCCGCCCCACATGGTGGGTGACCTTGAAAAGTCGAGCTTTTCTAATATTGAACAGCAGTCCTTGGAATTTGTGAAATACACCCTCGACCCCTGGGTCATCCGGTGGGAGCAGGCGCTCTACCGCACCCTTCTTTCGGAGGAGGAAAAGAAATCCTATTTCTTCAAGTTCAATGTGGAAGGACTGCTCCGGGGAGATTACCAGTCCAGAATGCAGGGCTATGCCACCGCAAGGCAGAATGGCTGGATGTCCGCAAACGACATCCGGGAGCTGGAGGATTTGGACAGAATCCCGGCGGAACTGGGCGGCGACCTCTATCTCATCAATGGCAATATGCTCCCGCTGGAGAGTGCAGGAGCTTTTGCGAATATTTCCCCAACTACGACAGAAAAGGAGGAACCCAATGAAGAACAAGAAGTTCTGGGCGTGGAAAAATCAGACAGACGGCGAAGCAGCCGAACGGGTTCTTGAACTCTACGGCACCATTGCCGAGGAATCCTGGTTCGATGACGATGTGACCCCCAAGATTTTCCGAGATGAACTGAACGCGGGAACCGGCGACATCACCATCTGGATCAATTCCCCTGGCGGGGATTGCGTTGCAGCCAGTCAGATTTACTCCATGCTCATGGATTACAAGGGCAAGGTCACCGTGAAGATCGACGGTCTAGCGGCATCCGCAGCCTCCGTGATCGCCATGGCCAGTACCCGGGTACTGATGGCTCCCACCGCTCTCATGATGATCCACAATCCCGCCACCGTAGCCCTTGGCGACCATGAGGATATGCAGAAGGCAATTGATATGCTGAACGAGGTGAAAGAAAGCATTATCAACGCCTATGAAATCCGCACGGGCCTGTCCCGCACCAAGCTGTCCCATCTCATGGATGAGGAAACCTGGATGAACGCCAATAAGGCCATTGAGCTGGGCTTTGCGGACGATACCCTCAAGGACGAAAAGCTGACAGCGGAGATTCCCGCTTACGCTTTCTCCGGCAAGGCAGTCCAGCAGACGCTGGTGAATAAAATCACCTCCAAGGCAAAGCCCCAAACACCTATGAAAACTGTACCCACCGGGCGCTCCGTCGATGAACTGATGGAGCGCCTTAACCTTTTGAAATACTGAAATGGAGGAATGTATATGACCATCAACGAACTGCGCAATAAGCGCGCCAAGCTGTGGGAAAGCACCAAGGCTTTCCTGGAAACCCACCGCAGAGAGAACGGCACCCTGTCCGCCGAGGACGATGCCACCTACGCCAAGATGGAGCAGGAGATCAATGACCTGGGCAAGGAAATCAGCCGTCTGGAACGGCAGGAAGCCATGGAGCGCGAGCTGAATGCTCCTGTCAACAGCCCCATCACCCACAAGCCCGAAGCCACTGCCAAGGTAGACACCAAGACTGGCCGTGCCTCCGATGCCTACAAGGATGCATTCTGGAATGCGACTCGTTCCCGCAACGGCATCTCCTACGAAGTCCGCAATGCCCTGCAGGTTGGCGTCGACTCTGAGGGAGGCTACCTTGTTCCCGATGAGTTCGAGCACACGCTGGTTCAGTCCCTGGGCAGGAAGCGTATCATCCGCGAACACGCCTATGTTTTCCAGACCAATTCCGGCAGCCACAAGATTCCCGTTGTGACCAATAAGGGCACCGCTTCCTGGATTGACGAGGAGGGCGGTATCCCCGAGGGTGACGACACCTTTGGTCAGCAGACCATCGGAGCCCACAAGGTCGGTACCATCATCAAGGTATCCGAGGAACTTCTGAATGATGCCGCTTTTGACCTGGAGGGTTATTTCTCTGCAGAATTCGCCCGCCGTATCGGCAACAAGGAGGAGGACGCCTTCTTCAATGGCGACGGTACCGGCAAGCCTCTGGGTGTCCTGGCTAAAAATGGCGGTGCCGAGGTCGGTGTTACTGCCGCTTCCGCAACCGCTATCACCGCAGAGGAAGTCATCTCCCTGTTCTACAGCCTGGAAGCGCCTTACCGCGAGAATGCTATTTGGGTGTTCAACGATGCCACTATGGCCGCCATCCGCAAGCTGAAAGGCAACGATGGTCAGTTCCTGTGGCAGAAGGCGCTCCACGAGGGTGACCATGAGACTCTGCTGGGCAAGCCTGTGTTCACTTCTCCCTTTATGCCCGCAATCGCTGCCGGCACCAAGCCCATCCTCTTTGGCGACTTCAACTTCTACTGGATCGGTGACCGCCAGGGCGTGACCTTCAAGCGTCTCAACGAGCGGTACGCTGACACCGGCCAGATCGGTTTCCTGGCTACCAAGCGCGTGGATGCCAAGCTGGTTCTGCCTGAAGCCATGAAGGTGCTTCAGATGAAATCCGCTACTTAAGTGATGGGAGGCGGCGGTGATGGATGAACTTCTTATGAAGGTCAAAGCAAATCTGATTCTGGAACATTCGGCGGATGATGCGTTGCTGGAAAGCTACATCACCGCCGCTGTTTCCTACGCCGAAAGCTACCAGCATATCCCGGCCGGGTTCTATAAGAACAACCCTATGTCCCCTACAACGGAGCAGGCCATTATCATGCTGACCTCCCATTTTTATGAATCCAGGGATGGCAGTACCGGTGGCTTCTTTGCCGATAATGTGCAGGCTGGTCAGCAGGTCTGGAACACGGTTAACCTTCTGCTTCGGCTCGACCGGGAATGGAAGGTGTGACCATGTCCTTTGGAAAAATGAACGGATTTGCCGACATCGTAAAAACTCGTCAGGTCAAGGACAGCGAGGGCTTCACTTCCACCGAGGATGAAGTCCTTGCTTCTGTCCGAGTGTACAGAGAAGGCCGTCATGGCAGTCAGCGTTGGGCAAATCTCGCCGCATTCTCTGTTGCCACCGACCTTTTCCGCTTTCGCTGTATCCCTGGACTGACAATTACCACCGATCACATTCTTGTCTGTGAGGACGGAAGATTTGAGATCACATCTGTGGAGGATGTCAAAGGCAAAGGAATGTACATTGAAGTTCTGGCAAAAAAGGTGGTGGCTACCGATGGCAAAGGCTGACATAAATTTCCCGGATGCGTTCTTGGAACAGCTGTCCCGCCTCGGGAATCAATTTGATTCCGTTGCAGAAAGCGTATTGGAAGCTGGCGGCGAGGTTGTCCTTGCGAAAGCCCAGCGCAACCTTGCCACCGTTGTCGGTACCGGCACCAAATACGATTCCAGATCCACCGGTGAGCTGGTGGATTCTCTTGGTCTTTCCCCGGTCAAGCTGAACAAGTCTGGCAACCATGACATCAAGGTGGGTTTTTCTGAACCCCGGTCAGACGGCAGCAGCAATGCAAAAATCGCCAACATCCTGGAATATGGGAAACATGGCCAGGCCCCCAAGCCATTTATGAAGCCCGCCAAGACCTCCTCCAAAGCGGTGTGTATCCAGGTCATGAAAGACACACTTGAAGCGGAGGTGAAGAAGCTGTGAGTTTGCTTTCGGATTTGACCGCCATAGCTGCAAATGCTGGCATCGCAGTTGAGACCGGTGTATTTCAGGCTGCTCCCCCAGAGGAATACCTGGTGTTGACACCGCTTTCAGATACCTTTGACATATTCGCCGACAATGATCCCGGCGTCGATGTCCAGGAGTTGCGGGTTTCCCTGTTTACCACGGGAAACTACACAAAGCGCAAAAACGCCCTCATTCGTGACTTTCTGGCTGCGGATCTGACCATAACAGATCGTCGGTATCTCGGATACGATACCGAGACCGGTTATCACAACTATGCCATGGATGTGGCAAATTATTATGAAATGGAGGAATAACCAATGGCTACAATTGGCCTTGATAAGCTGTACTACGCCAAGATTACGGATTCGGAAAATGGCGAGGAAAGCTATGGAAAACCTACCCAGCTTGCAAAAGCCATGACCGCCGATTTGTCTGTGGAACTGGCAGAGGCCACGCTCTACGCAGATGATGGTGCGGCAGAAGTCGTCAAGGAATTCAAGAGCGGTAAACTGACCCTTGGCGTGGATGATATCGGTGCGGCCGTTGCATCCGATCTGACCGGCGCCACCATTGATGCCAATGGTGTTATCGTGTCTGCCAGCGAAGACGGCGGTTCTCCTGTCGCCATCGGCTTCCGGGCCAAAAAGGCGAATGGGAAATACAAGTATTTCTGGCTGTACCGTGTGAAGTTCGGCATTCCTGCCGCCAACCTCGCCACCAAGGGCGACAGCATCACCTTCTCCACCCCCACCATTGAAGGTACGATTCTTCGCCGGAACAAGGCCGATTCCAGAGGAAAGCACCCCTGGAAGGCAGAAGTGACCGAGGGCGATACCACCGTTGCGGAAGAAACCATCGTCAATTGGTATAACGAGGTCTATGAGCCTGCCTATACCGCCTGATAAGGAGGCACTTTATGGATAATGAACGCACTGCTACCATCACGATTGGTGGTGAGGAATACAGTCTGGTCCTGACCACAAGAGCAACGAAACAAATCGCCGGTCGCTATGGCGGTCTGGAAAACCTGGGCGACAAGCTAATGAAGTCCGAGAATTTCGAACTGGCCATCGGCGAAATCGTCTGGCTTATCACCCTTCTGGCAAACCAGTCCATTCTCATCCACAATCTCCGCCATGCGGACAGCAAGCTGGATCTGCTTACCGAGGAAAATGTGGAACTCCTGACCACACCTGCGGATTTGGCATCCTACAAGGAGGCCATCACGGAGGCGCTGTATAAGGGCACCAAGCGCAACATCGTCAGCGAGGATGACCCAAAAAACGCGGCAGTCGGGTAAGTGACGAGGAGTTATTTACCCGACTGCTTTATTACGGCATCAGCCAGCTTCGTCTTTCCTGGGACGAAACCTGGCTGATGCCGTTTGGCTTACTCCTGGATCTCTGGGAGTGTCACAAGCAGTACAACGGCATTTCCAGACCCAAACGGGAGGTTTTCATCGACGAGATCATCCCGGATGGAATCTGAGGAAGGAGGTGATTCACCGTGGCTGATACCTTTGGTCTGAAAATTGGTCTGGAAGGCGAAAAGGAATTCAAAAAGGCTCTGAATGAAATTAACCAATCCTTCAAGGTTCTCGGCTCCGAAATGAAGCTGGTGCAATCCCAGTTCAGCAAAAACGATAATTCTGCGGAGGCGCTGGCAGCACGGCATAAAACCCTCACCTCCCAGATCGATGCCCAGAAGCAGAAAATCGAAATGCTCCCAAAGGCGCTGGACAATGCCACGGAATCCTTTGGAGAGAATGACCGCCGGACGCAGAACTGGCAGATCCAGCTGAACAACGCGAAAGCCGCCCTCAATGACATGGAGCGTGAGTTGGAGGAATGCTCCGACGATGCCGATGACATGGGAGAGGAACTGGAAGATGCCGGTGATGCCGCCGAAGAATCTGAAAAGAAGTTCAGCGGTCTGGGCGCCGTTCTGAAGAGTGTCGGTGCCGCCATGGGTGCTGTGGTAGTTGCCGCAGGAGCCGCCACGGTAAAGCTGGCCGGTACTGTTGTTCAGCAGTTTGGTGAGCTGGAGCAGAACCTGGGCGGTGCAGTTGCCGTATACGGTGACTACGCCAATGAGTTGATGGCCATTTCCGAAGAAGCCTACCGCACAATGGGTACATCCCAGAGTGAATACCTGGCAACCGCGAACAAGATGGGCGCGCTGTTCCAGGGCAGTGGTGTCTCCCAACAGCGTTCTTTGCAATTGACCACCGATGCCATGCAGAGAGCCGCCGATATGGCTTCCGTCATGGGCATTGAAACCGAAGCAGCTTTGGAGGCTGTGACCGGTGCGGCAAAGGGCAACTACACCATGATGGACAACCTTGGTGTTGCCATGAACAATACCACCTTGGAAGCCTATGCCATGGCAAATGGCTATGACAAGGCCTGGGCCTCCATGTCCAATGCTGAAAAGGCAGAGGTATCCATGGCATATTTCCTGGAACAGACCCAGCAGTATGCAGGCAACTTTGAGCGAGAGGCAACCGAGACCATTTCCGGTTCCATCGGTCTTATGAGGGCGTCCATTGATTCCTTCATTGCAGGCCTGGGCAATGCGGATGCGGATATGCTGAACCTCACCCAAAATATGGTGGATGCCTTTGCCGCTGTGAAAGACAATGTGGTGCCCATCTTGGAAAACATTGTTGCTGTCCTGCCTACGGTAGTATCCGCGATCATCAATGCGGTTGGCGAACTGCTCCCCATACTCCTGCAAACCGTGACAGACCTGTTCACGCAGGTTTTATCTACGATTCTGAGTTCGCTTCCGGAACTGACCCCGGCCGCTGTACAGGCGGTGCTGACAATAGCATCCGCTCTGGTAGAGAATCTGCCATTACTGGTCGATGCGGCAGTACAGCTGGTGACCGCTTTGGTCGGTGGACTTGGGTCGGCCTTGCCGGAGTTGATCCCTACGGCAGTAGAGGCAGTGGTCACAATCGTTTCCGGCCTGATCGACAGTATGCCGCTCATTCTGGATGCAGCCCAGCAGTTGATTGAGGGCTTGACCACCGGTGCGCTGAATTCTCTGCCCATTCTCATTGCGGCGTTGCCCACCATTGTCAATGGACTGGTGAGTTTCTTCCTCTCCAGCATTCCAAAAATCATTGATACCGGCGTGCGGCTGCTCACCTCGCTTATCACCGCCTTGCCCAAAATCATCAGCACCCTTCTGACCGCAATCCCGGAAATCATCAGTAATCTTGTAGCTGCCATTTTGGATTCCATTCCGCAGCTGGTTCAGGCGGGATTTGATCTGCTGGTCTCGCTCATCTCTGCTTTGCCCAGCATCATTGTCACATTGCTCACAGCCATCCCGGAAATCATCGGAAATCTGGTCAATGCTCTGGTAGGCAATACAGATAAAATCGCAACCACTGGCTTCCAACTCTTCGTAGCCCTCATTCAGAATCTGCCTAAAATCATTGTAGAAATCGTCCGTGCCATTCCGCAAATCATCTCGGGGATTGTACAGGCGTTCACTTCCTCAATGGGGCAAATTGTCAGTGTGGGCGAGAATATCGTCCGTGGCCTTTGGCAAGGAATCCAGTCTCTTGCCGGCTGGTTATGGTCGAAGGTATCCTCGTGGATTCAGTCCATCTGGAATGGAATCTGTGATTTCTTTGGCATCCACTCTCCCTCTGACCTTATGGACTGGGCTGGACAGATGCTGGTAAAAGGTCTGTCTGGAGCAATCTCCCGTGACGGTGAAGAGGCTGTGAAAGCCACCGAAGAAATGAGCAAAGGGATCAGTGAGGCAGTCAGCGATTTGGCTGCTGATATGAATACCTCTCTGGCCCCCGGGATCACGGTAAAAGGCGTTGTGGAAAGCAATGGGGCTACTTCTATGAAAAACGGTGCTCAAACCACAATCAACATCTATCCGCAAACTTTGGATCAGGCGACCATTGATTACCTGTTCCTGAAATTCAATGCGCGATTGGGGGCGGCAATTTGAGAAAGTTCTATATTGAAAACGAGATTGGCAGCAGATTGCCCCTCAATGGTGAAAAGGGCATCTTCCTGTCCAATCCCGCAGGTCTTGGTCTGACGATGCCCTCCGAGTTTGCAGATATCCATAATGGCTTCTTCCGGGAGACATCCAAAGATTCCGTGCCGCAAAGTACCATCACCGGAGATTTGGTGTTCATAGGGGATAACGCCTATGACGACTACAGATCCTTCGTTGACTGGTGCAGCGGCTCAGAATCTCTTCGCCTTATCTACAAGCCCTATGGCTCCACCAAATTTTACCGTGATATCTGCCTCAGTTATCTGACAAAGACCGAACTGACGGATACCCGGTGGCTGACTGTCCCCACATCCCTGGCTTGTCTATCCCCCTGGTACCGGGCGGCTCCCACCAGTATGTCCATGTCCACGGAATCGGGATATGTATTGAAGTACCCTTACAGCTATTCCAGGGATCTGATTTACAGTTCCTCCAGTGCAGGAAGCATGGCCGCAGACATCCCCGCTGGCGGTCATATCCCGGCTGCCTTTGAGCTGACTTATCAGGGAGCCATCGTCAACCCCCAAATCAAGCTGGTAGGTAGCTCCAGTAACATCACATACGGCATTTGCGCACTCAACGCCACGCTGGCAGACAATGAATCCTTCACGGTTTCCTCCTTTTATGGAAGATGCAAAGTGGAGATCACCGGGGCAGACGGCATTGCAGCAGATGCGTTGAACGATGTGGATTTGGCCTATGAACCCTTTCCTCGCATCCCCGTTAATGAGGATTGTGTGCTTCTCATGTCCGCGGACAGTGAGATCACCGGTCAAGCTACCGTCCGTGTGTATTACTACTACAGGAGCGTATAACATGGTCGCTTTTATCAAACGAAGGAAAGATTTCAAAACAGTCGCCTCCTCTGAGGTGGTCAGCTACGATGTCCCGCTGGCTTCCATTGCAGATGATGTGGGCACCATACTTCTCTACGACACCGCAGTGACCCGGGGAAACGAAGGAGATTTTCTGATCATGGATGGGCATATCTGGCTCATCGACCAGGTTACCCCGGATGAGATGCAAACCTCTGTCACCGTCACCGACATTGCCGGTGCATTTGACCGTTCACTCCCCTATGAGGGGGATAGCGAGTCCATCGGCACTTTTCTGGCACAGCAGTTTATTGACCATTACCGGGATGTCAGTGATTTGAACTACCAAATGCCCTATCTGGAAATTACAAATCTGGACAACACGGAATACCTGGGTCCCACGGTTGTAGATGGGCTATTTGATCTGCGAACTTATATGCGCAAGGTTAACCGGCTCCGTGATGTCCAGGTTCACTTTTCCGTGTCCAAGGATACGCTGTGTATCCTGATTGCGCCCCGGCAACGACCCTCTCACAATATTCTGTTCGGAGATGGTACCTCTCAGCTGATTTCCCGTTCCTACAGCCGCTCTTCCATTGCAAAAGTTACGGCCTACCAGCTTGGGATTGGACACACATTCTACCTGTCCGCCGACGGAAAAATCAGCCAGGAAGAGCCGGTTTTTCGCGCAGAGGGAAAGTGGCAGGTATTGGCTCTGGAAGATACGGAGGATCTGAAAGAAAAGGTTCAGGACATTTTCTCCCAGAACTCCAACTCCCACAAAATCGAGTGGAAAAGCATCAAAGCCTACGAGCTGTATGACACCGTTGTTCTTCGTTTGGATGGCGGTCTTATGTCCTCCTATGTTTCCTATATCGGCATTTCCTCTGCCGATCATCGTTATTACTACAAAAGCGGCGAGTTGGCCACCACGCTGACGGAGCGGCTGAAAGGAGCGAATCTATGAGTTCCAGTATCCATGGAATCAACTTTGATAACCAGACTGTCACCGCCAAAGACCATGGGCATCTATTCCATTGCATCATCGTGGACGGCATTATGTCCGGCTGCGAACTTTCCTTCAGTGGCACCTCCCTGGTCATCAGTCCCGGGTATCTTCTGATCGGCGGCCGGGAGATGAAGCTGACCGCCAACACCACAGTCATTGTAAATGGGGCCACCACCGGCTTTGCCCGTGTTCTGGTTACCATTGATCTGACCAAAGCAGCGACCGCGGATACCTTTGAACAGGCTGATTTCCAAATTCAGTATGCCAACGCAGCAACTGGATTTCCTGCTCTGAACCAGGAGGACATCAACAGCACCGGAACGACCTACCAATTTGAACTGTGTACTCTCGCTCTGGGTGCTTCCGGTATCGCATCCATTTATTCCTCCGCCGGTTCTGCCGCCGTTCGGATTCCCATCATCACAAGCGATCTGCTTGGTTCCTCTTGCGTCATTACAGGAAAAATTGCCAGCAATGCAGTCACCAACGGCAAGCTTGCCACTGGTGCTGTGTCCACGGACAAGCTGGCTGATGATTCCGTCACAGCCGCCAAAATCGCAGCTGGCGCAGTTGGCAGCTCCGCCCTGGAATCCGGCTCCGTGATTGCCGACAAGCTGGGAGCCGCTTCGGTCACAGCCGCCAAGATTGGTGCCTCTGCTGTGGAGACAGCCAAAATTGCGGATGCCGCTGTTACCACTGCCAAAATTGCGGACAGTGCCATTACTATGGCAAAACTGGGTGCAACGGTGACCATTGCCAAAGGTGGAACTGGTGCGACGGATGGCGCAACGGCACTCAAAAATCTGCTTGCCGCCGGTGCGACAATCCTCAGCTCCAACCAATATGGAACCTCGCTGCCATCCACCGCAACAGCTGGCAGATTGTTCTTTAAGAAGGTGTAACCTATGGCAACGATGAGCGCAACGGTAAACGGATGGAGAGCCAGAGCTTCAAAGGTTTGGTATCCAACAAGCGGTGCGTGGACAGCAGATGGAAGCAGTACTGGTATCAACGCATCCATATCCAGTCCCAGCGGTAACAACAAGTACGGTGTCATTATTAAAGTCACAACGCCAAACGACGCAAAAATCGGAAGTATCTCCAATCTGTCGATTACTTTTCAAGTATACAGCAGAGGGACGACAACAGGCACTTTGTACGGCAGTCTTCGTACCACTTACACGGACAGCACCTCCAGTGACACAGAATCCACATTTCGTACCAATGCGGTTGGCAGCGAAGCAAGCAAAACTGGTATTTCCACAAGTTCAACTTCGCCTACGACTGTGACCATGTCCTTTTCGGGAACATTCAGCAAAAACACATCGTACTATCTGTTTTTGTATACGAAAAGCACCTCATATATTTATGGTGTGAACAATTCCTGGAATGGTTCCGCATCCATTACCTATGTTGTTCAAACCTATGCGGTCACCTACAATGCCAACGGCGGTAGTGGCGCGCCCAGTACCCAGTACAAGACCTATGGCACAGCACTTACATTGAGTTCCACAAAACCCACCAAAAGCAGCACCTCTGCAGGTAGTTACACCGTGACGCTGAATGCCAATGGTGGTACTTGCTCTTCGGCATCGCTGTCGGCGGCACGAACCACAAAGTACACCTTCAGCAAGTGGAACACGAACTCCAGCGGCACAGGTACCAGCTACGCATCCGGTGCTTCTTACACCGCCAATGCCGCGCTGGCACTGTATGCAATTTATACCAGCAGCACCACAACTGCGGCAGTTACCCTGCCAACACCCACACGCAGTGGCTATAACTTCATGGGCTGGGCAACCAGCAGTACAGCAACTTCTGGTACAACCGGTAGCTATACACCATCTGGCAATGTGACTCTGTACGCAATCTGGGGTGCGAAGGGATTGGTCTATATAGGCAATGAGGCCTATCAAATCTATATCGGTAATGGTTCCAGTTGGGATCTGTATGCCCCTTATGTTGGCAACGGATCTGGCTGGGACCTTTGCAGTTAAACTAAAGGAGGAAATCGTTATGAAAGAATTTTGGAATGTCATTCAAATGGTGATCACCGCCATCGGCGGCTGGCTGGGCTACTTCCTGGGCGGCTGCGATGGCCTGCTCTTCGCCCTGATGGCCTTTGTGGTCATCGACTACATCACCGGCGTCATGTGCGCAATCAATGACCGAAAGCTATCCAGTGAGGTCGGTTTCCGCGGTATTTGCCGAAAAGTGCTGATTTTCCTGCTGGTGGGCATTGCAAACATTCTGGATGTGCAGGTAATCGGCACCGGAAGCGTTCTGCGAACTGCGGTCATCTTCTTCTATCTGTCCAATGAAGGTGTATCTCTGCTGGAAAATGCCGCCCACCTGGGTCTGCCTGTTCCTGATGCCATCAAGATGGTACTGGAGCAGTTGCATGACCGCTCCGAAAAGGAGGACAAGTAATGGCTTTCACCAACAGCCCCTTGGTGGCATACACAAAGATTTCGCCCAACCGCACCAAAAATCGTAACCACTCCATTGATACCATCACCATTCACTGTGTGGTGGGTCAATGCTCCGTGGAAGCACTGGGCAGTGTATTTGCCGCGACGGAACGGCAGGCATCTTCCAATTATGGTGTTGGTGCGGATGGGCGCATCGGTATGTACTGCGAGGAAAAAGACCGTTCCTGGTGTTCTTCCAATGCGGCCAACGACCACCGAGCCATCACCATTGAGGTTGCTTCCGATACCACCCATCCCTATGCCGTCAATGACAAGGTCTACGCTGCTCTTATCGACCTGTGCGTGGATATCTGCAAACGAAACGGTATCAAGCGGCTGGTTTGGTCTACGGACAAGAACCAGAGAATCAATCATCTCAACGGCTGCAACATGACCGTTCATAGAGACTACGCGAACAAATCCTGCCCCGGCGACTATCTGTATGAACGCCATGGTGACATCGCCTCCAAGGTAAATGCTCAGCTGGGTGAAACCTCCGAGGAGCAGCCCGAAGAGGTTGTGAGGCCCGCCACTCCGGCTACTACCATTCAGGTGAAAGATCTGGTAGAAATCACTGGCACCAAGTATTACACCGGGAAAATCATCCCCGACTGGGTCAAGGCAAAGCGGTGGTATGTCCGTGCGGTTGCCGGTGAACGGGTGGTCATCAACAAAAGCGAGGACGGCAAGTGTTCCATCATGTCCCCCGTCCGTGCTTCTGATTTGAAGGTTATAACCGCAGAACCGGTCCCGGAAACCTACCGCATCCATACTGTTGTAAAGGGTGACACGCTCTGGATTCTTGCTAAGAAGTATCTGAACGATGGCTCCCGGTACACAGAAATCAGGGCACTGAACGGCTTGACCTCCAACGCGATTTATGTCGGAATGAAACTGAAGATACCCAACTAAGTAATAAGTAACATTAATGTCTATGCCCATCGAGTCATTGAACTCGGTGGGCTTTTTTGTTTTTTGGGGGTTAACTATCTCATTTTTTGTGGCCTACCTGTGAAGAGAGCATTTTTCACAGGGAGTGATTCGATGACCCAGGCACAAAAAGAAAGGATCGCCGGTCTGCAACGGTCAGGTCTCGGCTACCGCAAAATAGCAGCGGAGTTAGAAATGTCCGTTGACACCATCAAATCCTATTGCCGCAGACATCCTCTCCCACATTATGACGCAGTATGTGCGCAGTGTGGAAAACTGTTAGTGCAGACACCTCATAAAAAGAAGAAGCGGTTCTGCTGCGACCAATGCCGCATGACATGGTGGAAAGCACACCCGGATCAAATCGTCCGAAAGAAAGTGTATGCGCATACCTGTTTTAATTGCGGAGATGTATTTCAC
>JAGBEM010000221.1 GCA_017936985.1 Oscillospiraceae bacterium | reverse complement strand
TGAAACCACTGGAAGAAATTCGTGAGCAGTGGAAAAAAAGCAAGCGGTCATCCATGAAAAAAGGGATCTTGATCACTTTGTGTGGACTGCTAATGATATCAACTTTACTAGTCGGCATTTGGTATTTCGGGTACGGAAAATACTACTTCCAGATGGCAGATAAAATGGAACGCACCCCGGAGGAGGATCTGTTTTTTACATCATCGGACTACACTGTTGAAAAAGATGGTTATCGCTTTGAAGTGTGGATGCCGATCATTTTAAGTGACAGCGGTTTTGCGCGTGTAATTAATGATGATGGGATGGTTATATTTCTGTATTTGGAATATGGTGGCGATCTTGCTGCGTCTGTTATGCTGAATTATGAAAATGATACATACGCACGCGTATGGTTGAATGATGATTTGACACCAAATTTTGAGGATCACGACGTACCTGTCCGCACGGATGAGCAAATACAAAAAATCACGGTGGCACTGGAAAATAAACGCGAAGAACTGGCAGATATCTTCCGTGCTATATATGATCTGTGGGGACTGGAATTTATAAATCATTCGGCGTGAACGAATTTTAAAAGCTGATGTGAATGTAAATTTTATGTAAACCCTTGACAGAACCTAGACAATAAGTTACAATAGGTTACAGGAAATTACAAATCAGGAGCAAATCATGATACATAACAAATTTCTGTTACCGATTCTTTGCGGCGCATTGTGTTTTGCGTTGTTGCTGGGCTTTACACCGGCCAATGCTGCATCCTCTTCGGAAATCCGTGATCAGATCCATGCGCTGGAGCAGGAACAGGATGCCCTTGCGCAGCAGATGGAAAAGCTGGAAGCCCAGTTGACCGAGAATGCAGAACAATTACAGCAGATGGTTGCCGAAAAGCAGACCATCGACCAGCAAATCAATCTTCTTCATGCATTGATCATAAATGCAAATGAGCAAATCTCTGTATATGCTGTATTGATCGCAGACAAGCAGTTGGAGCTTGAAAAAGCGGAACAGAACCTCGCCCAACTGAATCTGTCCTACAAAGAACGGATCCGCGCCATGGAAGAGGCAGGGGAACTGTCCTATTGGACGATCCTGTTTGAATCCCGGAGTATTACCGATTTTCTGGATCGGCTGAATATGATCCAGGAAATTGCCCGGTCTGACAGGCGCAGACTGGAGCAGATCCGCGCTGCTGCCCGGGAAGTGACCTTGGCCCAAAAGGAATTGGAAGCGGAACAATCGGCGCTGGAAGATGCACGGGCGGAACTGGAAGGAACCCAGCTCCTTTTGCAGGAAAAGAGTCAACATTCTCAGGAACTTGTGCTTCAACTCCTTGCAAAGGGCGAAGAATATGAGACACTTCTGGAAGAAGCTGAGCAAGAAGATGAAAAACTGATGCAGGAAATAGCCATGCTGGAAGATGATTTTGACGATGCGGTCTATCAGGAGTGGCTGGCAACCTATGTTCCACCCACTACCGCACCGGAGGTAGAATATCCTGCCGTAGGCGACAGCGGCTGGCTTACGCCGGTTTCCGATTATCGCCTTTCCAGTCCCTTTGGTATGCGACTGCATCCCATTTTGGGTGTTTACCGGATGCATAGTGGTGTCGATATGGCTTGTCCGGAAGGAACGCCCATTTATGCGACCAGAGGCGGAAAGGTGACCATTGCAAAGTACAGCAGTTCCGCCGGTAACTATGTGCAGATCAATCACGGTGACGGTTACGCTTCTGTGTATATGCATATGACTGAGTATGTGGTCAGTGTCGGTGACTATGTAGCGCAGGGACAGTTGATCGGTTATGTAGGTAATACAGGTTTGTCCAAAGGAAATCACCTGCACTTTGGCATATCTTACAATGGTGAATATGTGAATCCTATGGAGTTTATCGGATAAGAAGATCACGCTGCCAGTTTTCGGCAGCGTGATTTTACATAAATAGATATAAAGCAAGTGTTAGTAATGCGGTATTTTTCTCGTCCTCGCAATCTGCTGACATTAAAAGAAGCAGCACGATGATCAGAAGATCACCGGTGTCCAGGTTTTTCGGCAGCAGGCGGCGCAAGAAATCTCCGGCGCTGCGATCCTCTTTTGCAGGACAGTGCAGATCTGTGGGACACTCCTCTTCGCAGCAGTCCGGCTGCTCTGTGTGTGGGGGTGGGGGCGGCGGAGCCTGTGGCGCGCGTCGTCTTTGCTGGGGTGCAGACGGTACCGGATTGCGGCGGTAACTGCCGTCCGGCTGAGGAATATAGCGGTTATACATGGTTTCACCTGCCTGGGAAAAATAGAGAGCCTGCACCGCCTAAGGCGGTAGAGGCGATGCTTGCAATCTTGGCAGCGCGCATTGCCTTTTCCAGTTTGACGATCCGTTGCTCGTTTAAGTAAGGACGCAAGGCTCTGAGAAGACTCTGTTGATTTTTGTCGATGCCAGCTTGTTGCGCGATGCCGGCGATCTTCTGAATCATAGCGGGATCAAAACTCATGGCCGGCAGGGAAGGCTGAGACGGTTTTGGCGGCGTAGGTTTTTCTACTGCCTGTGGTTGATTTGCACCCATTGCCTGTGCCATGTTCATGATTTGTGCCATCATTTCCGGGTTGCCCAATATGGAATTCAGCTTTTGTTCCAAGTCCTCCACTTGGGTTACCTCCTTAGCTGATCCAGAAGTGCTTTTGCTTCCGGTGATGCCATCATGGCAGACACAGTCTTTTTAACTTGTTCCATGTCTCCGGCGGCTGCCTGTGCCATGGCGTCCTTCAGCTGCTGGGATTGGGTTTGCTGCAGCAGTGCGTAAAGATCCTGTCCAGCCTTGCTTTGGGCGATCTTCTTCACATCTTCGGCAGAAAAGTTCGGTTGCTGCTCCATAATATGCGCCTCCTGTCCGGGATATGGATAAAATTCTCTGAAATAATATATGCAAGGCGCTTAAAAAATGTACCGACGACTGTGGAAATTTCCTGCATAGTGTGATATACTAACAAAAATCAGTGGGGTTAGGTGATAAGTATGAAGATCCTGGTACTGTCAGACTCCCATGCGGCACTGAGCTTTATGCGCCGTGCCATAGCCGCTGTAAAGCCGGACGCGGTGGTACATCTGGGAGATTATTATGATGATGCGCAGGCAATGGAAGAAGAAAATCCCCATATCCGCTTCCATATGGTACCGGGAAATTGTGACCGCTATCGACTGAGCCGCCCCGTTCCGGAAATGCTGTGCTATCATGTCTGCGGTGTTAAACTTTATATGACCCATGGACATAACCACAGAGTGAAGCAGACCTTGGGGCTGCTGTTAAAAGATGCCCGGGCAGAATCTGCCCAGGCGGCGCTCTACGGTCATACACACTGCCCGGATTGCCACAGGGAGGATGATGGCTTGTGGATCCTCAATCCCGGCTCCTGCGGCAGCTATGGCGGCAGTGTGGGTGTCATTGAAACAAACGGAAACAAAATCAAAAGCTGCAAGCTATTGCGGCAGGAAGACCTGGAGGTAGCAGAATGATCTTAACGGTTGACATTGGAAATTCCAATATCGTCATCGGTGGTGTGGAAGAGGATGCCATTATTTTTGAATCCCGGATCCGCACGGATGCCACCAAAACATCGGACGAATATTGCATGGATTTGAAGATCCTGCTGGATGTACAGAAGGTGGACCCTGCCGCTGTAGAAGGTTCTATCATTGCTTCAGTTGTTCCTCAGGTGCTTAATTCTTTCCAGACAGCCATTATGAAGCTGACGGGCAAAGTCAGTTTGGTAGTTGGGCCCGGCCTGAAGACGGGGTTGAATATCAAGATCGAAAACCCGGCACAGACCGGCGCAGATCTGGTGGTTGGCTGCGTGGCTGCTCTTCGGGAGCATAAAGCGCCCATGATCGTTGTGGATATGGGAACTGCCACGACCATGGTGGTTCTGGACGAAAGCGGCGCATTGATCGGCGGCAGCATCAGCCCCGGTGTAAAGATCTCGATGGACGCGCTGACTGACCGAACTGCACTGCTGCCTGGTTTGCAGTTGGATCAACCGAAACGAGCAATCGGCAGAAATACCATCGACTGTATGCGCAGCGGTATCATGCTTGGCACGGCCTGTATGCTGGATGGCTTGGTGGAACGTATGGAAGAAGAACTTGGCTGCAAGACAACCGTAGTCGTTACAGGCGGCATTGCCCGCTTTGTGATCCCTATGTGTAAGACACCGATGATCTATGATAAGGATCTGATCATCAAGGGCCTTGCAGCTCTGTACAGAGAGAATAAGCGTCCTTAAATCAGCATCAGAAACATCAACATGACGGTCAGACCAACAGTGGCTGCTGCGGTCAAGGCGGTATCGATGGCTTTGTCGATGCGGTACTGGCGGTCTGCGGCGTTGGGATGGGTGCAGGCGTGGGCGTTGTTGACGGATTTTTTCATTGGTTGTACCCCCTTGTTTGATTGTGATTACAGGATACAACACATAAAGTACAATAAAACGGACTATATAGTGGAAATCACACACATTTATTCGAATATCTTCGCAGTTGCGTAATTTGGAAAAGTGTGCTATGATGGTCCTATCAGTAAAAGAGCGGAGATGGCTTATGAATTTCCTGGAGAAAGTAATCGATGTCTGGGGCGCTTTCAGCGAAAAGGCTTCACCTGTCCTGGAGTCTTTGAAGGAGATTTTTACCGAGGTCGGCAAGATCCTTTACAGCATCGGCAGTTATATTTATAAAATGCGCAAGATTTTTCTGGCGGTACCTGTGGTATGGGCAGCGATCTACCTTGCCATCTATAACCAGACGAATCTGCCTGCTGTTGTTGGTCTGGATCTGCAGACTACCGGTGATTTTGCGATCCAGCTGGCCCGGGAATTGGCGGTGCTGATCCCGTTGGTGATCACAGCGGTGTGCCTGCTTTTGATGTTCTGCTCCCGGCGGATCCTGACACCTTGGCTGGTGAGCATGTTTTCTTTGGTTATTCCCATTGTGATCCTGCTGCTGAATACATTCCCTGCGTAAAAATGAAAGCGTGCTGAAAATTCAGCACGCTTTTTCTGTATTTAAAAGGGATAACAGTTGTTCCGGTGTATCCGCGATTTCAGCGCCGCCATTCTTCATGTCTTCTACATTCCCATAACCCCAGGCAACACCGATGGCTTTCATATGATTTGCTTGTGCTCCGTCTACATCGTAGATCGTGTCGCCCACCATGATCGCATCACCGGCGTTTCCTTCCTTTTCCAACAAGTATGCGATCACCTCTTCTTTCTTGCTTCTTGTATCATCCGAGGCTGCGCCGCAAATGCGGTCAAAATACTGTGCAAGACCAAAATGCTCCAAAATAGTGATAGCCATGTGCTCCGGCTTGGAAGTGGCGACAAATAGGCAATGACCTTGGGCTTTCAGTTGCTCAAGAAGTTCAGAAATACCGGGGTAGGGGAAGTTCTCAAACATACCGATCACAGTGTAGCGGTTTCGGTAAATGGTGATCGCTTCGGCGATCTTATCATCCGGAACGCCGAATTTCCGGAAGGAAAGACGCAGGGGAGGGCCTACAAATGTGCGCATGGTCTGATCATCGGGGATCGGCAGACCGTAATGTGCCAGTGTCAGCTTGGCGCATTTGATGATGCCTATGCCGGAATCGGTCAGTGTGCCATCCAGGTCGAAAAGAATAGTTTTGGGCATAAGAGTCTCCTTGCATAATGCTCGTTAGGTAGGTTGCTGTAAGGTCATTTCAATGTATTCTCTAATGAAGTCCGACCATGATACAGTTCCGGAATAATCAGCATGGGAATATTTGTAGCCGTTGACCGAAGAATAACTAAATTGTCCTTCTTCTGCGATAATATCGTAGCTACCATCAATGTAAACAATGGATACTATATACCCCATGTAGTCACATCCACCATCCATTGGAATTGGGATAAGAACAATTTCCTCTTCAAATTCCATGGAAGTGAGTTTGTCCAGAAAACTGGTATACTGTTCAGAAGTAAGGGTATAAGTAGGCGTGCATTCAGAACGCAAGCAATGAATATTTCTTTCGCTATAAGACTTACTTACATCATCTATATTGTAGATATCGATTGCTTGAATCTGAGACTCGTCCATTGAAAGCACATAGTCTGTTTTGATGGTCGTACAAGAAGTAAGAATAAGTCCCAATAAAAGTAAGAGTAGAATATTGATTGTCATTTTCATATGAGTCACCGTCCTCTATCTGGTGATTAGAAAATAAGATGGAATTACAGCAATATAATATAATGAAATCCTTGCTGACGCAAGGATGAAATCAGCTAACGCTGATGAATTCTTCGGCGTTGCCTCAGATGAAATTAAATCCACCCATTCG
>JAGBEM010000220.1 GCA_017936985.1 Oscillospiraceae bacterium | reverse complement strand
CACAGCCTTGACTTCTCCCTCCGGTGTCCAGCGGCAGTAATGGATCCGGCCTTCACCACAGGAGTCAAAATAATGATCCGTTCTCATAGGATCACCCTACCACTTCATAACCGGCATCGGTAATGGCCTGCTTCAAAGCGTCCACAGAAGCATCACCGGTGACAGTTACCGTCTTAGCCTGCAGGTCCACCACTGCATCCACAGTGCCGGGCGTTGCCTTGCAGACTTTTTCCACCATTGCCTTGCAATGGGGACACATCATACCTTCAACCTTGATTACAGTTTCCATTTTGTTTTCCTCCTTGATGTGATTTACAGGCGCCGCCTGTGGGATGCTATGCTTTTCTGCCTTGAACCGCCGTAGGCGCAGTGCATTTGTTACCACAAACACGCTGCTCATGCTCATAGCCGCCGCACCGATCATGGGACTGAGCATACCGCTGGCGGCGATGGGAATACCAAGACAATTATAGAAGAACGCCCAGAACAAATTCTGCCGGATATTGCGAATGGTCGCTTTGCTAAGCCGCACCGCATTGCTGACACCCAGTAAGGATCCGGACATCAGCACCACATCTGCAGACTCCATAGCAATGTCCGTTCCGGCTCCGATGGCAATTCCCACATCTGCAGTAACCAAAGCAGGGGCATCGTTAATTCCATCACCCACCATGACCACCTTACGGCCCTCAGACTGCAGTTTTTTTATGACGCTTGCCTTGTCCGTAGGCAGCACGTCGGAAATAACCGCTTCAATGCCGGCCTTCTGTGCAATGGCCCGGGCTGTCTTTTCATTGTCGCCTGTAAGCATGACAACATGCAGCTTCTGCTTTTTCATGGCTGCCACCGCTTCTGCAGAATCTGCTTTCAGCACATCCGCTGCGGCAATGGCACCTAAGAATCTTCCGTTTTCATCTCCAAAATACAAGGGTGTTTTTCCTTGCTCTGCCAATTCCGGGTATTCCGGAACCGAGATTCCCTGTTCCTGCATCAGCCGGTAATTGCCGCCGAAGCAGCGAACGCCACCAACTGTACCGGCCACACCTCTGCCGGGGAGCGTTTCAAAATCAACGGCATCCTCTGTTGCATCTCCTGCTTTTTCCAGGATCGCCCGGGCAAAGGGATGCTCAGAACGCTTTTCCAGTGATGCCGCCAGAGAAAGTAGTTCCTCAGTCGATACCGCACCGGGCAGAACATCCGTCACCGCCGGCTTACCAGCGGTAAGCGTACCAGTCTTATCCAGCACCACAGTATCCACATTGTGAAGATGCTCCAGCGATGCACCGTTTTTGAACAGCACACCGATTCCGGCACCTCTGCCAGTACCGACCATGATCGCCACCGGTGTCGCCAAACCCAACGCGCAGGGGCAGGAGATCACCAGCACAGAGATTGCCGCTGTCAGAGAAAACTCCAGCGTTTTTCCGGCAATCATCCATGCAATAAATGTAATGGCGGCGATGCTCATAACCACCGGAACAAATACACCGGCGATCTTATCGGCCAGACGGGCAATGGGTGCTTTGGAGCCCCCTGCTTCTTCCACCATACGAATGACCTGCTGCAAGGTGGTATCTTCTCCCACCTTGTCCGCACGGAAACGGAGGAAACCTTCCCTATTGATGGTAGCTGCCGCCACCGTATCTCCCAGTTCTTTCTCCACCGGAACACTTTCGCCGGTCAGCGCGCTCTGATCCACTGCCGCCCGACCTTCGATCACAGTGCCATCCACCGGGATCCGGCCACCGGAACGGACAATGACGATATCTCCTACCCGCACCTGATCGGCCGGAATGACCTCTTCTGCCCCGTCACGAAGCACCGTTGCCGTTTCCGGGCGCAGATCCATCAGCGCCCGAATCGCATCACCGGTCTTCCCTTTTGCTCTTGTCTCCAGGAATTTCCCCAGAGTGATCAGCGTAAGGATCATGGCAGCGGATTCAAAGTAAAGGTTTTCACTGTAGAATGATACCGTATCCCAGTCTCCGTGTCCCATGGCATAAGCCATGCGCAGCATCGCCGCGATGCCGTAGATCAGCGCCGCACCGGAGCCTACCGCGATCAGGCTGTCCATATTGGGACTGCGGTGCCACAGGGCTTTCAAACCTCTGCTGTAGTAGACCCGGTTCAGATATACCGCCGGCAAGGTCAGAAAGAACTGTACCAGTGCCGCCACCACTGCATTTTCCGGTCCATGATACCACCCCGGCATAGGGAGTCCTGCCATATGCCCCATGGTAAAATACATCAGGATCACAAGAAATACCGCAGACCCAATGATCCGCTTTTTCATTTCCTTTAAGGTTGCACCGGTCTTGTTTTGTGTTTCCGGCACTTCCTTCTTTTCTCCTTCTAAAGATGCGCCGTAGCCTGCATCCTGGACAGCTTTCACGATTTTCGGCGCAATTGCAACATCCGACGCTTCCACCGTCATCTTACCTGCCAGCAGATTCACTTCCACCGCATCTACACCATTTACAGCACCGGTGACTTTTTCCACTCTGGCAGAACAGGCCGCGCAGGTCATGCCTGTCACTGTAAACTTCATCTTCATATGCATCTCTCCTTACTGTTATTATCCATCAAATACATAAAAATTGCAATATCCCACTGTGCCAATTTTCCATTTCTGATACTTAAGTATGCCGAAAATCGACGGTTCCGATTGACAACACAGTATCTTTATGATACTATTCTACCAGCAAATCCACAAAACGCAAGTATGCACTATTTTGTGCATTAGTACCCTTTTAGAAACCGAAAGGAGGCAGTCCATGCAGCAAACAGACCGCTGTCCCGTAGAAGCCACGCTGGAGCTCATTGGCGGAAAATACAAAGCATTGATCCTTTGGCACCTGTCTGACGGCAAGCTGCGGTTCAACCAGTTGCGCAGTCAGATCAAGGGTGTCACCGCCAAAATGCTGACGCAGCAGCTGCGGGAGCTGGAATCCAGCCAGCTGATCCACAGAGAAGTTTTCCCGATCATACCGCCAAAGGTAGAGT
>JAGBEM010000219.1 GCA_017936985.1 Oscillospiraceae bacterium | reverse complement strand
CCTTTGCAGATCTCACCCATTTTACGGATGAGCAACTGGCCAAGGTAGCAATCCACGGCTTAAGCCCGCAACACGCAGCAACCTACCTGTCCGGCGAAGAACGAATTGAAATCATGATGTATCCCAATGGCTATTTCTATAACCACTACGGATATGACCAAAATACCGGTAACTCCGCATCCGTAGCCGGTGGCTTTGATTCGTTAGAGGAAGCGGAGCAAGCCTTGCTTTCTCACCGCCCCCAGGCATCCAAGCAAGAAAGTGTGATGATTCCGATCAGGGAAGATCCCACTGTAGAGGAACCTGCCGTGCTGGCACCCCCCGCACCCAAGCCCAAGGCCAGAACTACTGCCACGGTCATCTTCCCAGAGATTCCATCCAGTGAGCGCAGCAACTTCCGCATTTCCGACGATGATTTAGGTGTTGGTACACCCAGCCAAAGGTACGCTAATAATGTAGCTGCCATTCGTCTGCTGAAGCAGTTGGAAGCAGAATCCCGGCTGGCAACCCCAGAGGAACAGGAAGTTCTGTCTAAGTATGTTGGTTGGGGCGGTCTGGCTGCCTGCTTTGAGGAAAAGCACAGCCGCTATCAGGAGTTGAAAAGTATACTGACTGAAGAAGAATACCGAGCCGCCAGAGAATCGTCTTTGACGGCTTTTTACACGCCGCCTGTGGTCATTCGCTCCATCTATCAGGCCATGGAGAACATGAATTTTAAGCGAGGCAATATTCTGGAGCCTTCCTGCGGCGTTGGCAACTTCCTTGGTATGCTCCCGGACAGCATGGCGGATTCTCAGCTTTACGGTGTGGAACTGGACAGCATCTCCGGGCGCATTGCCCAGCAGCTTTATCAGAAGTCCTCCATCGCGGTACAGGGGTTTGAAAAGACGGAACTACCCGATAGCTTCTTTGACGCAGCCATTGGCAATGTTCCCTTCGGTCAGTTCAAAGTCCCGGACAAGCAATATGACAAGCACAACTTCCTTATCCATGACTACTTCTTTGCCCGCGCTTTGGATAAAGTGCGGCCCGGTGGTGTGATCGCCTTTATCACTTCCATGGGCACCATGGACAAGGAGAATCCCTCTGTCCGAAAGTATATCGCACAGAGGGCTGACCTGTTGGGGGCCATCCGCTTGCCCAATGATACCTTCAAAAGAGCTGCCGGTACAGAAGTGACCTCCGACATTATCTTCTTACAAAAGCGGGACCGGATGGTGGATATTGAACCGGATTGGGTGCATCTGAATGTGGACGAAAATGGTCATAGGATGAACCAATACTTCATTGACAACCCGGACATGGTTCTGGGTGAGATGAAGGAAATCTCCGGCCCCTATGGTCCCGAACTGTCCTGCGTTCCCTATGAGAACCTTCCTTCGGGTGAGTTGCTTGCAGATGCCATCCAGAACATCCACGCAGAGTTTACCGAATATGACCTGGATGAAGTGCTGGACGGTGAAGAAGATAAGTCCATCCCGGCGCTGCCTACTGTGCGGAACTTCAGTTATGCTGTGGTGGAGGGAAAACTTTACTACCGCGAAAACAGCCGCATGAATCCGGTGGATGTATCTGCTACCGCACAAAGCCGTATCAAGGGTCTCATTGCTATTCGGGATTCTGTCCGACAGCTGATCGAGTACCAGACAGAGGATTATCCAGACTCCTTCATCCAGTCGGAGCAGGCCAACTTGAACACCCTCTATGATGAGTTCTCCCGAAAGTATGGGCTAATCAATTCCAGAGCGAATACCTCCGCTTTCAATGCCGACAGTTCCTACTGCTTGCTTGCCTCGCTGGAGATTCTGGACGATGAGGGTAATTTCGTCCGCAAGGCCGATATGTTCTCATAGCGCACCATCCGCCAAAAGGTGGTTGTTACCTCTGTGGATACCGCTTCGGAAGCTTTGGCGTTGTCACTGGCTGAAAAGGCAAGAATTGATATGCCCTACATGATGGAGTTGACCGGCAAAACAGAAGAACAGCTTTACCATGATCTGACGGGCGTTATTTTCCTTGATCCAGCCCAGTCCTTTGGCAGTCCCAAGTATTTGCCAGCAGACGAGTACCTGTCCGGTAATGTTCGTAGCAAACTGGCTTTTGTGAAGAAGCTTGTCGCGGAATATCCGGAGTACCAACCCAATGTGGAGGCTCTGGTAAAGGTACAACCACAAGACCTGTCTGCCAGTGAGATCTCTGTCCGACTGGGTGCCACATGGCTTCCTCCCGATGTGGTGGAAGATTTCATGTATGATTTGTTTGGAACTCCCCGGTATGCCCAGTGGAAAGTGAAGGTTCGATATACCCCTGTCACCGGCGAGTGGAATGTGTCTGAGAAGAACTATGATCGTTCCAATGTGAAAGCGTCCAACACCTACGGTACTCCCCGCATCAATGGCTACAAGGTTTTGGAAGAAACCCTGAACCTCAAGGATGTGAGAATCTTCGATTATGTGTACGATGCAAACGGCAAGAAAACTCCGGTCCTCAACAAGAAGGAAACCGCTATTGCACAGGGCAAGCAGGAGCTGATCAAACAGGCATTTCAGGATTGGATATGGAAAGACCCCAGTCGCAGAGAACGGCTGTGCAAGCTCTACAATGAGAAGTTCAACTCCATCCGCCCCCGTGAATACGATGGCAGCCACTTGCGCTTCGTCGGTATGAACCCGGAAATCACGCTGCGTCCTCATCAGGTTAATGCTATTGCCCACATTCTGTACGGTGGCAACACTCTGCTTGCCCATGTGGTTGGTGCCGGTAAGACCTTTGAAATGGTTGCAGCCGCCATGGAATCCAAGCGGCTGGGCCTATGTCAGAAGTCCCTGTTTGTGGTTCCCAACCATTTGACAGAACAGTGGGCATCCGAGTTTCTTCAGCTTTATCCTTCTGCCAATATCCTTGTCGCAACCAAAAAGGACTTTGAAACCAAGAACCGCAAGAAGTTCT
>JAGBEM010000018.1 GCA_017936985.1 Oscillospiraceae bacterium | reverse complement strand
CTCTTGAGAATACCGGGCGGACACAAATAGTATCAATCCAGTATCAAGAGCAGTATGGACGGGCAAAAAAGCCTGTATTCATGCGGGTTTTCGCCGTTTCGAGCGTCATTCCCACTCGATGGCGGATTTTTGGCTTTGTAGATATGTAGTGGTTGCTGGTATATTAGCCTTCGAGATATAGTGCTATTATACCAGTTATTTTCTTTTACCGGACTTTTGTTGGTCAAAAGTTGGTCACAGTTTTTGAGGAAATACAGTGCAAATTTTGCGCTTCACTACATCATCATTTTGCCGTTTTCTTGTGCGTTCATATAGTCCATATTCATTATAACACAAAGCATAAATATTTCAAGGCTTCCCTCATAATATGGTGCAAAATCTGGTCTTTAGAACTCTACAGTTTCCGGTGCGGAAGTGAAGGAAGAGAAGGTGGCTACGGCGTTACGGAAATAAAACACCTGCGTATTGCCGTCATTCTCGTCGTACATGCCACGCAGGTTTGGGTAAGCATCCAGCATGGACTTTTTCGCTTCGATACGGTCATCCTCTACTAACTCGCCGGCAATGCGAATCCAGGTACCTTGATGGAAAGCGGAGATTTCCACCTTGGGGTTTACCAGGATCTGCTTGGAGCAGAGCTTGACCTTGCCTGTCTGTATGTACAGCTTGTTTTCGAAAATGTTGGCGGTTCCAAAGGGACGGACACGGGGCTGATCGCCTTCCACTGTTGCCAGATAGTAAACACCGGCATCTTTCAGAAATTTGCATACTCTTTCCATATCATTACCTCCAATAACTTGCGTATTATCTCCCTTACTATCTGCCACTATTATACACCATATCGGCCAGAAATCAATTAAAAAGCTCATCCACTCAATAAACAGAGGATGCTGTCCAAAAGACGGCATCCTCTAAATTATTATGCTCCTCTATTTTTGATTCATTGCTTTCAGCATCTGTCCTGCTGCTACCTTCTGCTCTGGAGAAAGGGATGTCCAGCAATCAAACACTTCTTTCAAATCAGGGGTCAATTCCACCATCTCTCCCTCAGCAAAGAATTGGGATAAGGTTATACCGTAGCCTTGGCAGATCGCTTCCAGTGTGGGGATGGAGGGCATGGTGTTCCTGCGGAAGATGTTTGCGATGGTGGCATCGCTCAAGCCACATTTTCTCGCCAATTGATATTTTGTCCAACCACGTTCATTCAACAAGTACTGCAATTTCTCGTGAACATCCATAGTACCGCCACCTTTCTTTATTAACCTTATTTTATCGTTAAAAGTGACAGTAATATACTAAAGACTTGTATCGTTAATATAGTTATGTTAAACTATAATCTACTAAACAACAAAACGATATGAGGTGACTGTACTATGAAGAGCTGTTTCTTTATAGGCCATCGGGAGGCCGGTGAGGGTTTACTCCCCAGACTGGAATTGGAAATTGAACGGCTCATAAGGTCAGAAAATGTTCGCTATTTTTATGTGGGCGGATACGGTGGCTTTGATCAAATAGCTGCCATTGCTGTAAAGAGAGCGAAAAAGCAACACCCGGATATCACACTGATGTTGGTGCTGCCATATCACCCTGCAGAGCGCCCCATCGAAAAGCCGCCCGGTTATGATGGGACATATTATCCGGAAGGGCTGGAGAAGACGCCAAGACCATTTGCAATCGTAAAAGCCAATCAGCTTATGGTGGATACCTGCGATTGGCTGGTCTGCTATGTGCGCCACGGAGCCAGCAATTCGAGAAATCTCTTGGAATATGCCCAGCGCCGAGAAAAGAAAGGGCTTATTCAAATTACAAACATTGCCGAGGGGATGGGGATAAATTTATGAAAAAGAAATTACTATGGTGCGCCGGAATCATTATCTTGCTTGTGCTGGTCATTCTGGGTGTTTGTCGCTGGATTGAAGTGCGAAATCGCCAGACTGATCCTAACTGGAAGCTTGCTGAGCAGATCTACAACATGGAAAACGCCCTAAAAGAAGTGGACGAAGATTACGAATGTCAGTCTATCTCCAAGGTAACGCCATTTACCTATACTGATTCTGAAGGGAACAAGATCGTCTATTATTGCTGCCAGACGACCTACATTGAAGATGAGTATGGGGAGAATACTGTGCTTAACACGGATGCAATCGGTATGGTGATCGACTTTGCCCAGATCCAAAACAGACGGGATTGCAAGGTAAATGCGTATGACGCATTCCGGTGCGAAATGGGCGAGCGTTCCTATCTCTGCTGGACTATATCTCCGGAGGTCAGTTGCGTAATCGAGTATAGTGCAGACACCATCGCTGAAGCGGATATCTTCCGTATGGCCAAAAGTATTCAATTACCGGAATAGTCTAACACTTTTAGATATTGTATCTGCTACACTCTCTAGGCTGGGTGAGTATAAATGCACATTCTAAGGGGTTGAATTTTGGTTGTTGCATCGATAGAATAGAAGAAAAAAAGAAAGGTCGATTGTATATGACTGACAATGATATTGTAAAATTAGCTGATGAAATGGGTTTCTCTGCAGCCTTTGTTGATACGGCAGATGTTGTGCAGGACCCGTCCTTTCGAAAGTTCTGCGAAGATAATCTCTGCGGTAAGTATAATGCCAACTATTCTTGTCCGCCGGATTGCGGCACAGTAGAGGAAGTGCAGGAACGGCTGAAAGCGGGAAAGCGGGCATTGGTGCTGCAATCTATTTGGGAGATTGGCAGCTACGACAATAAGGAGGGGATCCAGCAATCCAAGAAAGCGCACAATGCTGCCATTCTTCGTTTTACAGAGACTCTTCGCAAGGAGGGGATCAATGGCTTTTGCCTGGGTTATGGTGGCTGCCCTCTGTGCGACCCCTGCAAGCGAGTCAACAATGAGCCCTGCGCTCATCCGGAGCAGAAGATCAGCTGTATGTCCGCTTACTGCATCGATGTAGCCAAGCTGGCGGAAAAGTGTCAGATGGAATTCGCATGGGTACCGGAAAAGTTATTCCTTTTCGGTATGTTCGTTTTTGTGTAAGAATCCACCAAAAACGAAAACTGAAAGTTGTGAATTTCGTCCTTATATGCGGTTGACTTTCGGCGGTTTTGTGTTATAATGCAACCGATGGATAATTCTATAGTTGTTCCCGTGGCCGGGTTGATCGGAGTTAGGCGATCCGGCTGAACAAGATAATGGGGTGAGAGTCCCCACGCTGCCGGCGCTGTAAGTGTCGAGATAGCCTGCCGTTGACGAAAGTCAGTCATTGGAGTTTTTCTGAGAAGGCAGACAGGTTATTGCTTGAGACACAAGTCAGAAGACCTACGGGAATGGATCGCTTCTTTGTACCCGAGCGATGGGCAAAGGGCTTTTGTAGTTGCGCAGAAAAACGGCTGCGGCGGTACTTGGTACTGCCGCAGTTTTTTTGTTTGGAGGTGTTTAGAATGCAAGCTGATACAAATATTGTATTGACCAATGCAGAAAAAAAGCTGATCGAGGTCATCCGTTCTTTGGACTACGGTGAGGTACGGGTGATGATCAAGGACCGTCATCCGATTCGTGTAGAAGAGATTCGCAGGAGCATTCAATTACCCAGTGACAAATAAAATAGTCTACAGTGTTTAAGAACTGACGGAAGAACCGAAGTTCGGAAAGATAGGGAAAGTGTATCTCTGTCATTCCGGGCTTTTTTATTTGTCCCACAGAAAGGAAATCTATGGGATACGCAGGAAGAAACAATATTTATGAGGCAACGATCAAGCGTATGGTTACCCAGGCTCTAGAGAAACAGGAGCAGGAATTCTTAGAAGCACACAGTTCTGATACAGATGAACAGCTTCTTGCATACTTGCGTCAAAATACCATTCAATTGGGTCATACACCCTGGCCGAGAGAGATCGTCGGAGGAAGCTATATCGAGCAGCGATTTGGCACCTGGAAAAATGCTTTGTTTCGTGCCAGACTGCCCCGGCCAAGCATACCGGATAATCTGTCTAACTTCGCCCGTATTCAAGAGGAACGGGCCAGACAGGAGGTAATCTACCGCCAGAAAAAAGCGGAGAAAAAGCTGTGTGCTCAGCAGCGACGAGCACAGCAGGCAAAAAAGAAACAGCCTGTTTGATACATAAGAAAACAACCGCCGCAAGGCGGATTCGATACACCCGGCTTACTTTGTGGCAAATGCGCGACCCGAATGGAAGAACCAAAGGACACGCATTCTTGTTCGGCTGAACAAGGGAATCCGGTGCAAAACCGGAATACGGCAGCATGGCTGCTGTGCTGTAAGCGCGAAGATTCCATTCTTTCTGCGAAAGCAGGTCATTGGGAGCAATCCTGAGAAGGCGGAATGGAATCGCTGAGTAATCTGAACGCGTAAGTCAGAAGACCTACAAACTGTGCATCCTTTGCACAGCTTAAGCACACATACTGCTTGAACAGTATGAGCCGGCTGACCCTATATAACGCCATATGGCGATCAGATACATCTTATTTAGGAGGAATGTATGATGAAGAAACGATTGCTTTCCCTGCTCCTTGTAATTGTTATGGTGCTGGGAATGCTGCCTGCAAATGTATTTGCGGTATCCACAGAAGCAGACTATGAGCTGCGCACCCTTACCTTTGAGGATGCGGATTACAAGGGCGAAACCAATTTTGCCGGTGGAAACGATTGGACATCCCTTGTAGACAGCAGCCAGTATGGCGGCCCTCTGCTGTACGGTGATGGTATGGGCTATTCCAGCAAAGAGGAAGCCTACAGCTGGTATGACAAGAACAACACGGAACTGACCCACACCATCTGTGCGGCCTATGGTTCCTGGTGCTACTGGAGCGGCGGCCACGCTGTTTCCAACTATGTTTCTGGCGATGTAGAATCTTTCGGATACAACGAACAGCTTACCGTGTTCAAACAGGACGTCAGCGGAATGCTGACCTCTGGCGGCGGCCACAACGGCTCCAACAACTTTGCTGTTCACTACGGCTATATGGACGGCTCTCCTTATAATATGGCCGAAGAAGTGCCAGTGCTGTCCTTTGCCGACGGTGAGGCACGGGTTATTGACCATATGTATGTCAATAACACAGTCTATGCGATTGGCTGCTATGTGGATGGCAACGGATTGACTGCCAGCATCGGGGAAAGTGACTGGGTCAAACTGGTGGCTACCGGCTACAACGGCGATACCACCACCGGTACCGCGGAGTTTTATCTGGTCAACGGCCCGGACAACATTGTTATGGACTGGACCAAGTGGGATTTGTCCGGTCTGGGCAAAATTACCAGGGTAGAATTCAATGTTACCGGTTCCAGTGACAATGGCTACGGTTTCTCCCAGCCCGCCTACTTCGCTTATGACGATGTGGCTGTGCGGTTTGAAAAGCCTGTGGCAGTTACCGGTGTTTCCCTGGATCAGCAGACTGCTTCTGTCAATGTGGGTGAAACTGTAACCCTGACCGCAACGGTTACCCCGGAAAATGCTGCGGATAAGACGGTCTCTTGGACATCTACGGATGAAAATGTCGCCACGGTTGCCGATGGTGTTGTCACCGGTGTTGCTGCCGGTACAGCTACCATCACTGCCACGACTAAGGATGGTGGCTTTACCGCAGAGTGTGTGGTGACCGTTTCAAAGCCGATTGAAATTACCGGAAATGAGATCCCGGTGGCAGGCAATGTAATCGATATTACCGACAAAACCATCGGTTCGATTTCAAGCTATTATGGAAAGACTGTGGCGGTCATGGTCGAAGGGGCTAATGTTCTGGAAGCCTATGAAGACGGAACCACCATCTACGTAGTGCTCACAAGCGATACTGCAGCAGATGCCGCTGTCAATGTGACCTTCGACACACCGACCAACAAATTTACGGTGGAAGGTGCGACAGGAACTGTGACACTGAGCGGCGGCAAAGGGGAACTGAGCCTGACTCTGGACGCAAAATATAATGGTCGTATTTCCCGGGGCACTGCCACCTATAAGCTGGTATTTCTCCGGGAAGAGATTCCGACCGTTGTGCCGATCCGGCTGAAGGAGACGGATACCGCTTCTACTTATACCGGTGTTGGCCTGGAACTGAATCTGAAGGATTACTTCAGCAAAGCTAAAACCTATTATCTGGTCAACGGCCAGGAGAAGCAGGCTCTGGAAGGCAGTAAATACAACTTCCTGACCTTTGAGGGTGGCGAGCACGCTCTTGTTTTCGCTGCATCCAATGTGGTCGGTGATTGCCCGGACTATGTGACCATCACGGTGAATGTGACAGCCTTTGAAAGTGGCATCTGGATCGGCAAAGAGACCAGCAACGGAGGCCTGAATTATGTGCTGTTTACCGATGCCAACGGAAATAAGATCGATGATCTTCTGGTAACGCTTGAGGGTACAACGATCAACGTGGTATTGCCCAAGGATTACCCTATTGATGGCAAAGTCAAGGCAACCTTTGATTTGACTCAGACTGGCGATCTGCCTTTCATTACCACAAAGACCGGCGTTTCCGGAACTTCCTCCGGAAAAGCTGTGAACAATAAATTTACTGAGAAGGACATCACACTCAGTGCCGGTGCTGCAACATTCACTTTCTATTTGTACAATGTAACACCCAGCTTGCGTGACAATCCCTATGAGACTTGGACGCTGACCTTCTCTATGGTCAACGAGCTGCCGAAACTGGCAGGCGATTCCTCTGCTACTGCCAGTGTAGACGCAGGAAAGAATTATGAACTGGATCTTTCTCCGCTGTTTACCGATGCGGACGGCGACAGCCTGACCTATCAGTATAAAGTTGGCGATGGCGATTGGACCGCTTGCGACACTGCATTTACATACAGCAATGACCTTTCCGGCGAATACGCCCTTTCCTTCCGGGCATTTGACGGCAAGGGTTACTCCGAGCAGGTCTATACGGTCAATCTGACTGTAAATGACTCCGCGCAGACCTTTGATGTGCAAGTTGCTGTTCCTACAGGTGTTACACCTGAGTTCTATGTTTCTGACGAAACTGGGGCATTGGGCAATTCCTTGACCGCCGCAGCTTCCGGTAATATCTACACCGTTGAAGTTCCCAGCAATGCTTCCCACATCGCATGGCGCGCTGACGGCATGGGCATGAGCACTGCAGTATCTGCTGGCAGTGAACTGGTACTTATAAAGGCTGATTTCAAGGTCTTGGCAGGGGAAACCGAGGATGCTAATGCTGCCGTGACCGTCAAGTACGATAATGTGGCAGCAGCAGGCAATGCCAACAGCTTCCTGCTACTGGATGGTGTTTCTTATTCTGTCAGCGCTACTGCCACTGTCAGCAGTTACAACGGTGTTTCGTTGACAGACTATACACCTGTCAACGGCGAAAACAAAATCAGCCTTGTGCAAGAGCACTTCACAGTCATTGCACCCGCTGGCTCTGTGGTTTCCGCAGGCACTCTCAGCGGTTCCTTTGGTTATAATTTCTCCACACCCATCAGTGTGGTCACCGAGGGCAGCACCGTGATCTATAAATTCTCGCCCCTTGGCTACAATTCCTTTATCCGCGTCCAGCGGCCCGACGATCCCGATGCCGTTACCTATTGGGATTATGAGTCTTCCAAGGCGAACGGAAAAACCATTACCGTTACCGAAGAAATGCTCTTTATGAACGATAACGGCGATTTTGATTCCAACACCGTGTATCGCAATTTCGAGAAGTATGCCCTGGACCTGGGTGATATTTATATGAATATCAACCCCAAGGGCTATATCGATTTGAATGTAGGCGGTACCAAGCAGCTGAATGTATTCCGCAACTGGCAGGCAATTGAGAGCTTTACCAATGCAAAGATCGCCCTGCCGGACTTCAGCTACGAGATCATAACCCTGGAGGGCAGCGATGTTATAACCATCGAGCCGGATGCAAACAATTCGGCAAAGGCATTGCTGACAGCAAAGAACGAGGGTACAGCTATTGTGCTGGTGACCTACGATGCCATGTACAGCGAGTTGACTGCCTCCGGTGCCGGCGGCGGAGCCGGTGGAGCAAATCGCTTTTCTGCCATTTGGCCGGACCGCACCGGTGTGTTTGTGGTCAGCGTTGGCAAGGATGGCTCTGCGATTACCACCAATATGACCTGCAACGGCAAGGCCTTTGATGCGGAGCATTCTCCTCAGTTCTATACCGGCACTGCCGGCGCAAGCGTCTCCTTCAAGCCGGAAAGCGGCTGCACCGTCACCGTGAACCGCAGCACCGTAGGCGCGGAAACGCTGACCTTCAGCCAGTTTACCGCGGACGGCGTGACTGTCGCTGAGGACGGCACTGTTACGGTTTCCGGTCTGACCACCGGACGCCACATCATCCGCGTGGAAAAGGATGGCGTTTACACCTACCAGGTGGTTACTGCCCAGCAGGTGACCGTAGACATCAAGGATGCGGAAGGCAATCCTGTTGATGAAAATACGCAATTAAATGCTGGTGATACCGTCACAGTTACCATCACCGGTCTAACCAGCCCCGCTGAAAAGTTGGCTACCGCCTACAACTTCAACTGGCAGATTTCCTATTTTGATGACAACGGCAACGCCTACAAGAACAGCAGCGGCTCTACCTATGGTCGTTACGATTTTAGCTGCACCCCCCAGAAGCTGACAGTTACCATACCTGCTGACTGGTCCGCAGAAACCCTTACCCTTAATGGCTACATTGTTGCCGGCGGTTTTGGCGGCAAAGAGATCGGCGGCCACAGAGATATGGGCTATAACGGCTCTGGTATGGCCAGCGGAACACCTCCCGCTGGAGTGAATCTGGGTACACTGCCTGAGATTACTCTGAAAGTGAAACCTGCGCCCGTTCCTGCTACCGGTGTTACACTGGACAAAGAAACTGCCCAATTGCGGGTCACGGAAAAAGTAACGCTGGCAGCAACCCTTGCCCCCGAAAACACCACCGACAAGGCAGAGTGGAGTTCCTCTGACGAAACGATTGCTACTGTAGAAAACGGCGTAGTCACCGCTAAGGCCGCTGGTACGGTTACCATTACCGTTACCGTGGGCGAATTCAGTGACACTTGCCTTGTTACTGTAAATCCGGCGATCGAGGTTACGGAAGTGAAGCTGAACCAGACCTCCGCAAAGCTGGAGCCGGGCAAGCTTCTGTACCTGTCTGCAACTGTTGCTCCCGACACTGCCACAGATAAGACTGTTACATGGTATTCCTCTAACGAAGCTGTGGCAACCGTAGATGCAAATGGTGTGGTTACTACCAAGGCGGAAGGCACAGTGGTGATCACTGCCAAGGCGGGTGATATTACTGCTGAATGCACGGTTATTGTGGAGAAGAAACAAGACATTGACAATACGGTTTCTGTCTATCTGTCTGTCTCCCACGATGCACAGTTCGTTAAGCCTGTTGCTTCAAATAAGGTGCTGGCTTTGCAGAAGGTAGATGTACCTTACTTTGACCTGTCTCTCTACGGATTGGATATGTATAAGATTCCTGAAACCTCTGCTGACTACGGCAAGGTTACTGCGATGCACCTGTATATCTACGCAACAGAGGTATTCTACTGCGGTATCGACAAGGCAGATGCCGGTAAGGGCTACCTGTATACACAGGGTATCCTGGGGACAAATGTATTGACCATTACGGGAAGTGCAGGCTCGTCCTATATGAATAAGTTCTGGGGTTATGATGAGAACCTGAATTACTATCTCAACTATCAATATCCCACTTATCCCGGAACGACTATCGGTGCAACCTCAGACCGTATCGTATTGAGCGATGGCGATGTCGTAACGGTCGGTCATTTTGAAAACTGGGCCTTCTACGACGATCCCACCAGCGTGTTCAACTATATTACTGTGAACAACGGCGATACTGTCGTTGCCAAGAATGAATCCGTTGTTCTCCAGGTTTACCGTGCCGGTGCGGATATGGGCAACGGTGGCAGCAATACGCCGGTCAACGCTCAGTTGGACATCTATTACGCGAAGGCTGGTACAATGACCTCTGGCGATGTGACTGCATGGACCAAGCTCGGCACAACCGATGCAGAAGGAAAGCTGACTGTTACGCTGACTGATTTCGAGCTTGGCGAGTATGTCTTTGCTGTTGCCGGTCGCTACGGTGAAACAAATCCGGACGAGATTTGCTCTGCACCTGGCGGTATTTTGCTGACTGTTAACGAGACTGGCAGTTCTACTGATCCCAGCAACCCCAGCAATCCCACAGTGCCTGCTGACTTTGAAAATATCTTCAAGACCACCGGCGACTATCTGGAGAAACTGGCTAAGGACTACGGTTTAACTGTCAATTCTACCGGTGGTGAATGGATCGTTATTGGTCTGGAACGTGCTGGCAGGGATACTCCCAATGTGAACGCATACTATGCGGAAGTTTTGAAATTTGTCAAAGAGAATATCAATGACAAGGAACAGCTCCATAGAGCGAAGTCCACAGAGAATTCCCGTCTGATCCTGGCGCTGACTGCTCTTGGCTACGATGTGACGGATGTAGACGGTCACAATCTGCTGGTTGGCCTGACAGATATGACCTATGTAAAGAAACAGGGTATCAACGGTCCTATCTGGGCACTGATTGCATTCGATTCCCACGATTACGAGATCCCCACCGGTGGTGACGTAACGCGCGAGAAGCTGATTGAGGTGATCTTGGAGAAACAGCTTGCAGATGGTGGTTGGGCACTGTCTGGCACCAAGGCTGACCCGGATATGACCGGTATGGCTCTGACTGCGCTGGCTCCCTATTACACAACCAACGCCGATGTAAAGACCGCTGTGGATAAAGCGCTGACCTGTTTGTCTGAGATCCAGCACGATGACGGCGGCTTTGGCAGCATTGACGGTGCTTGCGCGGAATCGGCTGCACAGGTAATCGTTGCACTGACTGCTTTGGGTATTGATCCTCACACAGATAGCAGATTTGTCAAGGATGGCAGAAGCGTTGTAGATGCGCTTTGCGACTACTATGTTGAGGGCGGCGGATTCAAGCATGTATCCTTCTTGGAAGTCAATGGTATGGCATCTGAGCAGGGCTATTACGCACTGGCTGCATATTTCCGTTTCAAAGAAAATAAGACCAGCCTGTACGATATGAGTGATGTGACCATCAATGCCGAAAATCCCGATGTTCCCGAGGATCCCACCGATTCCAACAAGCCTCAGACAAAGGTTGAAATCACAGAAGGCGGCATTACCGCAGTTCCTGACAGCCTGAAGGCGGTCGGTTTCGACACTACCGAAGAGGTTAAGCAGGAAATGGTGCAGGCCATTATCGAGAAGAATAAGGAAATTGACCAGAAGAATGTTGCCCACTACGATGTTACTTTGATGTATACCGAAGACGGCGGCAAGACATGGATCAAGGCTGACGAGACACACTTCCCGGCAAATGGAAAGATCATCATTACCATTCCTTATCCTGCAGGAACGGACAGCAGCTACAACTTTACTGTGGTCCATATGTTCACAAGCAATGCCTTTGGCAAGACTCCCGGTGATGTGGAGATGCCCAAGGTAACAAAGACCAAGGACGGTATCCAGTTTGAAGTTACCGGTCTGTCTCCCATTTCAGTGGGCTGGACAGCACCCAAGACTTCCAACAATCCTCAGACCGGCGATGACACCAACATCGCACTGTATACTTCCTTGATGCTGGTCTCTGTTGCGGGACTGGCTGCGCTGCTGGTCGCAGACCGCAAGCGCAAGCATGCTGGCAAGTACAGCAAATAAGTATTATGCTTAGGGTGGCAGGTTCTACCCGCCACCCACCTTAAAAAACTCACGGGGCTGATTGCTTTTCGGCTGTGCAGAGGTTGTTCCCCCTTCTTCTGCGTATTGCCCCCGGAAACAATCAGCCCCATCTTTTAACTTCGATCATTCATGCCATACGGCATTTTATATATGACAATTTGGATACCGCCACAGTATGTCCAATTACTGTGTACCATCCGGAAGAACTATGCGTTTTTCTGCCGGATGGGTTTTTGCGTTTTTATGTAGATAGAGAAATCCTGCTTGGAGGGCTGAAAAATGAAGAAAAAACAGATCGCCAACCTGATCATGGTCGCCATTATTTTGGTGATCGTCGCTGCCGGCGTGCTGGGTGTAGGTTACATCCAGGGCTGGTTTGACACCAATGACGGATCTTATGCTGTACTCAGTGAGATTCGTGGCATCGTGAATATTGAACGGGATGGCGTGTCCTATCCTGCGGAGAACGGGACAGTCCTACGTTCCGGGGATAAGCTCAGCTGTAACTCCGGCACTACCGCCGTTGTAAAGTTGAAAGACGGCAGCCTGACGCTATCCAACAGCGCTGTTTTGAATATTGAAGAAGCGGCTGCAGACGGTTTCCGTGCAGAGGTCAGCTTCGGCGAGGTGTTCGTGAATACCGTATCTGTTGCCAGTCTCACATTCGAGGATAACACCGCAGAGTTCAGCAATATAGTAGCGCTGCTCAGTGTCCGCAGCGGTGCTCAAACTGTTAGTGTATTCTCCGGTGCTGTGGGAGAAGCCCAGACCGGTCAGATGCTGAACTGGATAAATGGTGAAATTAACATCAGTGAGCTGACGATCCAGTCTTTGAATGACTTTGCAATCACCCAGCTCCGAAATGCCAATAAAACTGTAACGTTGTGCTTTACCAATGATGAGCTGGATGCGCTGGAGGCAGAACGCTGGGTTGAAAAGTACGGCACCACGCCTACCGATCCTACACCCGGTACGACAGACCCCACGACAGATACCACAGATTCCACAACGGGTACTACTGATCCCACTACCGGCACGACAGCACCGGAAAAGGATCCCACAAAGCCTACTGAGACTACACCCCCTCAGGAAACCACAACACCTCCCGAGACTACCACGCCTCCTGAGACGACTGTGCCTCCCGCCACAGAGAGCAAGCTGACCTGCACGATTACCATTCGGTGCGATACCATTCTGAACAACTGGAGCGATCTGGACCAGTCGAAGGCCGGCTATGTCCCCAGCAACGGCTGTATCCTGCCTACAGTCACAGTGGAGTTTGAGGAAGGCGAAACCGTCTTTGATGTGCTGAAAAGAGTCTGCAGCAAATACGACATCCAGATCGAGTATAGCTGGACACCTATGTATAACAGCTATTACATTGAAGGCATCAATAACCTTTATGAGTTCGACTGCGGCAGTCAGTCTGGCTGGATGTATAAGGTCAACGGATGGTTCCCCAACTATGGCTGTTCTTCCTATGCGCTGCAGGGTGGTGAGACCATCGTATGGTGCTATACCTGTAAGGGTCTTGGTACCGATGTGGGCGCACCGGAGATGGGTTGATGATGAAAGATGCTTTTTCCAAATGCCACCCGCTGGTAAACTTCCTTTTCTTTGTGGGAGCTATCGGCCTGTCGGTGGTGATCCAACACCCGGCATATCTGTTTGCCGGAATCGTAACGGGAGCAATCTACTATCTGCTCCTAAACGGCAAGAAGGGCTGGAAGACTATACTGAGTCTGCTACCTATGTTTGCCATCCTAACGGTAATCAATCCGCTGTTCAACACGCTGGGAATAACAAAACTGTTTGTGATTTTTGGTAGACGGTACACTTTGGAAGCACTGATCTACGGTGGGGCACTTGCTAGTATGTTCGTGATCATGATGCTGTGGTTTGGCTGCTATAATAAGGTGCTGACCTCAGATAAGCTTACCAGTCTGTTTGGTAATCTGATTCCGTCCATCTCGCTGCTTCTGGTAATGGTGTTCCGTATGGTCCCCAATTTCATTCGGAAGACGCAGCAGATCGTCGGTGCAAGAAAGTCTATCGGTAAAGGTATCGGCGAAACTGCTACGACAAAAGAAAAACTGCACGACGGGGGAACGGTTCTGGGTGCACTCACAAGCTGGGCCTTAGAGGGCAGTGTGGTTACTGGTGATTCTATGCGTGCCCGTGGATATGGATCTGCAAAACGAAGTAGCTTT
>JAGBEM010000218.1 GCA_017936985.1 Oscillospiraceae bacterium | reverse complement strand
TCTGCCTGCTTGGCAGGGGTAAAGGATCTTGCCCAAGTTGGGGTGTATTTGATGAAAGCCCGGGCAAAGGCTTTGCCGGTACGGTTGGCGTAACCGATGGCGTGAGGTGTACCGGAATCGGGCACACCGCCTACATAGTCAATGTCCATGCTTCGGCCCTGTTCCATGTCACGCTCTGCGATGGCCGCGCCGTTGCGGTAGCGCATGGCTTCCACATTGATCCCCTCGTAGGTGGAGGTGGGGTAGCCGTAGTAGCTCCACAAAAAGGCGCACATTTTCATTTCCTTGCCGGGCGCTGCCAGCTGGGTCATGCCGTCGGGGGTCAGCTCCACGATCTCGCCGGGGCCAAGCTCGCAGACCTTTTCGTAGCCCAGCTTGGTGAAGGCAAATTCTTCAAAGCTGGCACACCAGCCGTCTTCGTTTTTGCCGATCTGAACGGGAATCCGACCCAGCCGGTCCCGGGCAGCGATCAAGCTGCCATCATCCTTCAGGATCAGAATGTTGGCTGTACCTTCGATGACGCTCTGGGCAAACTGGATACCTTCCACAAAGGTCTTTTTCTGATCGATCAGTGCAGCGGCAAGCTCTGTGGAGTTGACTTTGCCGCCGGTCATGGCATCAAAGTGACCGCCGCCGGAAAGCAGGTACTGATCGATCAGCGCGTCGGCGTTATTGATGATACCGACGGTGCAGATGGCATAGCTGCCCAGGTGAGAGCGGATCAGCATGGGCTGTGGGTCGGTGTCCGAGATACAGCCAATGGCAGAAGTGCCACTCATTTCTTCAAAAATGTGCTCAAATTTGGTACGGAAAGGGGAGTTTTCGATGTTATGGATCTTTCTCTGCAGACCAATCCGGGGGTCCCAGGCGGCCATGCCGCCCCGGCGGGTGCCCAGATGGGAGTGATAGTCTACACCGAAAAACACGTCTACCATGCAATCGAGCTTAGAGGTGATTCCAAAAAAACCGCCCATGGGTTACTCCTTTTGCTTGAAATTGGTTATCATGACGTTCGCTGGCAAGGCTCCCTTTGTCAGGGGAGCTGGCGAGCGCAGCGAGACTGAGGGGTAGTTCTCTCCCTACGTCTCGCCGATCGTCGAGCCACCTCCCTCATCAGAGGGAGGCATTCAAATTAGGCGAAGAACAGACCGTTCAGGGTCATGGGGTCGATGTACTCGCCGTCCTTGTAAACACGCATATTGCCGGAAGCGATCTCATCGATGAGCATTACGTTGCCGTCGGCATCGTAGCCGAACTCGAACTTGATGTCGTACAGGTCCAGACCCTTTGCTTTCAGATCGTCAGCCACGATCTTGGTGATGGCCTGGGTCATTTCCTTCAGATCGTCGTACTGCTTAGCGGTCATAACGCCCAAATCCACCAGACCGTCTTTGGTGACCAGGGGATCGCCCTTTTCGTCGTTCTTAAAGGTGGTTTCTACGTAAGCAGGCAGATCCTGACCCAGGGTGCAGTAGTCGGAGTAGCGGCGGTAGAAAGAACCCACAGCCTTATAGCGGCAGATGACTTCCAGACCCTTGCCGAAGACCTTGGCAGCCTTGACTTCCATGGTGGTGTCATCCAGATTGGCGGAAACATAATGGGTACGGATGCCGGCGGCGTTGATCTTCTCGAAGAAGTAGATGCTCATGCGCAGGTTCACATCGCCCACACCCTCGATAGTCAGGCCCACACTGTTCTCGCCGGGATCAAACACACCGTCCTTGCCGGTGCAGTCGTCCTTGAACTTGAGCAGGCAGTTGCCGTTGGGAAGCGCGTAAACATTCTTGGTCTTGCCGGTGTACAGAAGCTGAAGATTTTCCATAATTAAGTACCTCTTTCTGAGTTTTTTGTGTTATTTATTGTAAGGCGGCGTCTTTTGCCAGCACCTTTTCAGCGTCGCTTTTGCGCTTGGCATCCAGCTTGGCAGCAAGGTCAGCATCGGTGACCGCCAGGATCTGAATGGCAAGCAAAGCGGCATTGACAGCGCCGTCCACAGCTACGGTGGCTACAGGAATGCCGGAGGGCATCTGCACAGTGGACAGAAGGGCGTCAATGCCGTTTGTAAAGGTGGAAGATTTCATGGGGATGCCAATGACAGGCAAGGTAGTATTGGCGGCCAGAGAGCCCGCCAGGTGTGCGGCCATACCTGCCGCGGCGATGATCACGCCGAAGCCGTTATTACGGGCGTTTGCGGAAAAGTCGTGAGCCTGCACGGGGGTGCGATGGGCGGAGTAGACGTGCATTTCATAGGGCACGCCAAAGCTGCGCAGTGTGTCTGCGGCTTTCTGTACCACAGGCAGGTCGCTGTCGCTGCCCATAATGATGGCAACTTTCTTCATAATGCTTACCTCCAATGAAAAAAGGGCGCACTTGACCCAGAATTTCGATCAAGTGTGCCCAGACGGTCGGCTGTTTTTAGTCCCTTACTCCATGTGGTGCTCCACTGATCCGTCAGTCATAAGGGGGAATTTCGATTACCGATTTATTATATCATAATTATTATGTTTTCGTCAATTCGTTTTAAAGACGGATTATGACTTTTTCTGTGGCTTTGTGCTGTGAATTTTGACAAATCTAGTCAAAAGCAAGGCCGAAATAGTCCGGGATATCGGGGCATGACAAGGGCTTGTACATGGCAAAGGGTTTGCTGCCGGGAATCCGGAAGGTCCCCTTTTTCTTTCCCAGGGCGGCAAGAATGCCGGGGATGGCGGAGGTGTCGCCCAAAAACTCCATGCCGGTCAGGGTCTTGCCGTTGTCGAAAGCTGCCAGAACCCATCGGTTTCCGGCGAAAAGCTGCCAAACAGATGACAAAAAGCGGTTGCTTTCGACCCCCAAAATGATGTCATTTTGGCCTAAAAAGGCTCTGCGGAGTTTGTCATATTCCGCCGTGTCGATTTTTCGCACATACACAGGTTTGGTGGCAGTGCAGGTCAGGGTATCGGCGCAGTCAAGGGGAGTATAGCCCATTTTGCCATAGAGGGAAAATAGTGCCTTTGTGCCCGGAACCAGCACGGCACCGGCATAACCCTGGGCAATCAGCAGAGCGTGGGTATCTGACATCAGCGTCCGGCAAAAACCCTTGCCTTGAAAGGCTTTGGCGGTGGCAACAGCATAAAGGTATGCCACTTTTTTGCCCTGCCAGGTGCAGTCGAACCAGTAAAGGGCAGCAGCCAGAGTGCCGTTTTCTAAAATGCAGCGGCAGCGCTGGGGGGCGTAGGCGTGTGTGAAAAAAGCGTCCAAAAAGCGGTCATCATCACCGAAGGCTTCCTGCCACAGGCAGCGCAGGGCGGGAATTTGGTTGGGAAGGGGGTGATCAATGTGCATCGTCTTCCTCCCAAAGCCGCGCCCAGTGCTTTTCCACAAGGTGGTGGGGGTGATACGACAGCTTGGCTTTCCGCAGACCGGGGATACCCATGTCGTCTTCCCGGTTCAGGTACTGCAGGGTAGGATATTTCTCCCGAAGATACCGGGCGAAGCTCTGGTTGATAAAGGCGTAGGCACCGTCGATACCGTCCAGTGCTTTTTCAAAGTGAATATCGAAGGTGTTGTTCGTCAGAAAGCTGCCCATTGTCATGGCCAGGCAATGACCGTCCTCCATCAGCACCAGGCCCTCCAGCGCCAGCTCCTGCCGCCGGGCAAAGGCCCGGTTCAGGGCGATACGCTCCAGGTGGAAATCCGCCAGAGGATCCAGTTCCTGCCGTTGGGCAAACCAGGTATCCAGCATATCCAGAACTGCCGGAACAGTGGTTTCGTCCAGGGGCAGAACTTCACAGTTCGGATGCTGGCTGCGGAAGCGGTTGGCAAAGTTGCGCTTGCTCTGGTAACGCTTGCCTGTCAGCTCCGCCAGGTCATCGATGGCGTAAACATAGTCGAAGTTATCCCGGTCGGTATGGAAATGGAACTTGCCGGGGTACAGCCGCTCCACTTCGGCACAGTCCAGACTGCTCATGCCGGTGAGTCGGAAAGGAATCCCTCGCGTTTGCGCGTCCTGGATCATGGCGTCCAGCACCGGTTTCAGATCCCCTTGACCTACCGGGAAGGGGTAGACGCTGTAGCGGTCAAATTGGGAAAATATCACACAGAAACCGTTTTGAAAGGCTACCCGCTGGCGGCCCCAGACATTGATATTGACAAAAGAATACTCACAGCCCCGTTCTCCGGAAAGCAGGGAAAGATACTGCTGCCGGTCGGCAGGGTTGAGTCGATGAAATTCTATCACGGATGATCACTTCCTTCTTCGGATAGTATACCACAAATTCTATTATTTTCAACCTAGGCAAGCATCAGGAAATATGATATACTGTCACAAAAGAAGGAAGGAGGGCACAGCGTGAAAAAGGGGATTTGTATTCTTTTGGCGGCCATATTGCTTACCGGCTGCGTGCCGGTAGAGGAAACGCCGGAAACTACGCAGACGATTCGTTGGGAAATGCCCTCCAGCCCCTATGTGCCGGAGGATTTTCAGCAGACGGACAGCTTTTTGAGCTGCAGCGCCGGTTCTGTGGCAGTGGGGATCGATGTGTCCTCCCACCAGCAGCAGATCGACTGGCAGGCGGTCAAGGATGCCGGTATTCAATATGCCTTTGTCCGGCTGGGCTACCGGGGCTATGAGCAGGGCACTTTGAATACAGACAGCTTTGCAATCCAGAACTTGAACGGGGCAAAAGATGCCGGGCTTTTGGTGGGCGCGTATTTCTTTTCCCAGGCAGTCACCGTGGAGGAGGCTCGGGAAGAAGCGCTGTTTGCGCTGGACATTCTGGATGGAATGCAGCTGACACTGCCGCTGGTGTACGACTGGGAGTATATTAACGAAACAGCCCGGACGGCAAATATGGACAGGCAGACCCTGACGGCTTGCACACTGGCGTTCTGCCAGGAGGTGGAAAAGGCCGGGTATGATGCCATGATCTACTTCAATTCCTCCCAGGGACGGGATCTGCTAGAGCTGGAGAAACTGGAAATGTATCCCTGGTGGCTGGCTAAGTATGATCTGGAAGCGGAATTTTTGTGCCGGGTGGATCTGTGGCAATACACCAACACGGGATCGGTTCCGGGAATCCGGGGAAATGTGGATATTGATCTGATGTTTACGGATTTCGGCCTGGGACAGGCGGTATTTGGAGAAATGGAATAAAGGAACGGGGCGCAGTTCAACCTGCGCCCCGTTGTTGCAATGTGAAAACGGCAAGATCCATTAAGAATTTCTTAATTCCTTTGCATTTACCCTGCTGTTTCGTCCTTTTAAAGATCCATAAGCTGTCGTACCGAAGAGTCTGGGCAACACCGGTCATACTTTTGCTGGTGATGCTGTTTATCATGCTCAATCAGATTTTCCAAAGCGAACTGGGATTTATAGGGCTGCGCGGCGATGATATCCATGCCATTCCGTATATCAACAATTCCCTGATCTGGGGGCCGGATGGGAATATTTCCAAGCTGATCGAATGGGCCTGTCCGGAAATTTTCAAGACGGTTCCCGTCGGGCCCCACGCAGGTGAGGCTAAGTATTGGCCATGGTTCTGGCTGATCGTGCCTTGCTTTGTGATCTTGATCCCGGTATGTTTCCTGATTTCTTTGATATTTGATTTTCCAAGCTTCAAAAAGGATATGGATGGGCTTAAAGGTAGGATCCGCGCATGGGGTGCGCGCATACGAAAGAGAGAAGGTTAGACTATGCTGTTTTCTGAATGGTTGTTTGGCGGAATTGAAAACCCGGTTATCAACGGCAGATGGGGCTCACTGCACATTGCTACGCTGGTGATTTGCGTGATTAGTATCGTAGGTGCGCATTTCATCGTCAAGAGATCTGTGGATAAAGAAAAAACGAAGAACTGCATCCTATACACTCTGGCCGGACTGATCGCTTTCTTTGAGATCATGATCCGCTTTGTGTATTTCATGAAGCTGTATTATTTTCATCAACCGGAAATGGCTGGCACAGGGGTGCTCTGGATCCTCATTCCCAAACCCTGGTGCGCCATTGCCTGCTGGCTGCTGATCGCATGCGTCTTTGTGAAAAAGACCTATTTCTACAATTTTGCCAGCCTGTCCGCGCTGCTTTGCGCTGTTGTGTTCTTTGCGTATCCGGGTGTTGGCTACAACAATCAGATCATTCTGTTCGAGAATTTATATTCCATCGTGACCCACGCGCTGCTGCTAACCATGTCCATTACGATGATGGTACTGAAGGTCACAGACTTCCGCTACAAGTATATGGGGAAGCTGGCTGTCTGCTTTGCGGCGACCTATGTGTATGGACTGGTGGAGATCTTTGTACTGAAGACACAGGAAGATCCTATGTATTTTATGCCGAACGGCGACATTCAGGCTGACATCCTAAAGATTAGCTACGGGCTGTATCTGGCCGCATATATCGCAATAATCGTTGTGTATGTGAATGTGTTTCATGTGATTAGCGACAAGGAAACAGTGAAAGCCTTTTTCAGCAGACGCGGCAGAAAGCCGGCCGGCGCTGCAGCGCCCGGTTCCATTAAAGAATGATAGACAGTATTTCACAGTCCTTACGGACTGAGCTCTGCTGCCTATGGACTCTCCCACGGCCTAAAAACAGTCCACCGGACTGTTTTCTTAACGGCCTTTCGAGTCCCATCCCTGCACCAAATATAAAAAGAAAGGATACCGAATGGTATCCTTTCTTTTTATGGGGTGGGTGATGGGACTCGTTTGCATTTTCGCCTTTGGCGAAAATAAATGGTCGGCTCGGTCAAGCCCTCGCCGGCAATGCTCGTTCGCATTGCATTAAATTATTCGAGTCCCATTACGGGCAAAAATTATATAAAAACAAGAGATATCCGAAGATATCTCCTGTTTTTATGGGGTGGGTGATGGGACTCGAACCCACAACGCCTGGAACCACAATCCAGTGCTCTGCCAATTGAACTACACCCACCATATTCTGTTAGCTGAATGGCACGCCAGGAGGGACTCGTTTAATCAAGGTGTCGCCGGGGCCCTACCCGGCGAGCAACAGTCCACCGGACTGTTGCATCTAAATGGTTCGAGTCTTAAGAAAGACTCTGCAAACCAAAAGTGCAATTACCCTATCTGACTGCGCAGCTTGAATGGCACGCCAGGAGGGACTCGAACCCCCGACCTACTGCTTAGAAGGATAGGTCTGGGCGTTTTTTCAGCGCTGAAGCGTCCATTTGGTGCTTTTGGGTAGGGGTATTCGAAAGGTATTTCCCCCTTGGTGCTGCCCCGTCCATACCGCAATTTCCTGTTCTGGGTCAGAATCTGGGTCAAAAAGAAGCGCCCGTTCACCAAACCGGCAACCAGGCGCTGAATCATATCTCGGATCATATTGTCTCACGGCATCATCCGTTACCGCCAGACAGTAGGTAACAAAACGAAGTGAACAATTAAAGCCCT
>JAGBEM010000017.1 GCA_017936985.1 Oscillospiraceae bacterium | reverse complement strand
TCTACAGTGTCGGCACACCTTTTGAACATAAAGCTCTGGATAAGGTCAGCTTCTCGGTGGAGCGCGGAGAGTTTATTGGTATCATCGGACATACCGGCTCCGGAAAATCCACCCTGATGCAGCATTTAAATGGCCTTCTGAAGCCCCACTCCGGAGAGATACTTCTGGACGGACAGAATATTTGGTCTGACAAGGCGTTGACCCGTCAGGCTCGATTCCGTGTGGGTCTGGTGTTTCAGTATCCGGAATACCAGCTGTTTGAAGAAACAGTTTATAAAGATATTGCCTTTGGCCCTAAAAACATGGGCTTAAACCCGGAGGAGATCGACCGCCGTGTACGGGAGGCAGCCGGTTTTGTTGGCATTACGGAGCAGCAGCTTCAGGTTTCTCCTTTTGATCTGTCCGGCGGACAGAAGCGCCGTGTGGCGATCGCCGGTGTGATTGCCATGGAACCGGAAGTGCTGATTTTGGATGAGCCAACTGCCGGTCTGGATCCGTCCGGCAGGGAAGAGATCCTTCAGAATATCGAAACCTATCGCAAAGCAAAAAATGCTACCATTATGATGGTCAGCCACTCCATGAACGATGTGGCACGGCTGACAGACCGGCTGATCGTAATGAACGGCTCTCAGCTGGCTATGGATGGTGCGCCGGCTGAGGTGTTTACCCATGCGGAAGAATTGGTGGAAATGGGTCTTGATATTCCGGAGCTGACCCGTTTGACCATGCTTTTGAAGCGCCGCGGCTTGGATCTTGGCAGCGTATATACCATGGAGCAGGCAGTCAATGCTCTGGTTGCATTGAAGGGAGGCGCTGACCGTGCTTAAGGATATTACACTGGGTCAGTATTTCCCCGGAAATTCTCCCATCCACCGCATGGACCCCCGGGCAAAGCTCATTTTGCTGGTTGTGTATATCGTAGCGCTGTTTCTGGCTGTCAATTGGGTCACTTACGGTCTGCTTGCCGCCTTTTTGCTGCTGTGTATTGCCATTTCCCGGGTGCCGGTCAAGTCCTTTATTAAGGGTATGAAGCCGCTGATGCTGATCCTTCTTTTTACTGCGGTGCTGAACTTGTTCTTTACGGAAGGCGAAACACCGTTGGTGGATTTTTGGATCATCACCATTTACCCGGAGGGTATTGTTCGAGCTGCGTTTATGCTGCTGCGGATCTTGCTTTTGATCACCTGCACATTCCTGCTGACCTATACAACCTCGCCGATTTCTCTGACTGACGGTCTGGAAGCGCTGCTTTCTCCCTTGAAAAAGATCAAAGTACCTGTACATGAGCTTTCCATGATGATGTGTATCGCGCTGCGCTTTATCCCCACGCTGATCGAGGAAACGGACAAGATCATGTCCGCCCAGAAGGCAAGGGGTGCGGATTTTGAATCGGGAAAGCTTTTGCAGCGTGTAAAGGCGCTGATCCCCATTCTGGTGCCGCTGTTTGTCAGTGCGTTCCGCCGTGCGGATGAATTGGCAACCGCTATGGAATGCCGCTGCTATCAGGGTGGTGACGGCAGAACCAAGATGAAGCTTCTGCGTTATAAGCTGCTGGATTTCAAGGCCTACGGCATCGGTATTTTACTGCTGTCAGCAGTGATCACACTGCGCCATTTTGGACTGTGAGGTAGTTTATGCGCAATATTGCATTGATCTTAAGCTACCTGGGCACAGATTACCATGGCTGGCAGATGCAGAAAAACCTGGCGACCGTTCAGGAAACCATGGAAAAAGCCATTGCTATGGTCGTCGGACACGATGTCCATGTTACGGGCTGCGGTCGCACGGACGCCGGTGTCCATGCAAAGTGCTATGTGGCGAATTTCCGCACGACCTCCACTATCCCGGTGGAGCGGCTTCCTTATGCTTTAAATACCCATCTTCCCGGGGACATTGTGGTGTCCAAGGCCTTTGATGTTCATGAGAATTTCAATGCCATCGGTTCCTGCGCCCGGAAAGAATACACCTACCTCATTTACAATTCCCGGATCAAAGATCCGTTCCATGTGAACTGGGCCTGGTTTTATCCCCGGCATCTGGATGAAAAGATCATGCAGGCAGCGGCAGACCAGTTTGTGGGCACCCATGATTTTGCCGCTGTGCGCAGTGTAGGCACCGATGTCAAATCCACTGTCCGTACGGTATATTATTACAATGTGGAACGGGAAGGGGATCTGATCCGTCTGAAGGTCTGCGCCAACGGTTTTCTCTATAATATGGCCAGGGCCATGGCTGGTACAGTGGTCTATGCGGCGGAAGGAAAGATCAAGCCTGAGGAAATCGCCGGGATCCTGGATGCTGGAAACCGTACCGCAGCCGGTCCGACAGTTCCTGCCGGTGGACTTTACATGACACACTTGTGGTATGATGACGGTGTGGAAAAATTTGAATGCGGCTATCCCGGTAAAGTTTAAGAAAAGTTCGCATTTTTACAGAGCGGTTGTGATATACTTCCGCACAAGACGCAATTTCCCTTTGAAAGGTCGTGATTTGTATGCAGCCGAAGCTGTGCACAAAGTGCAAAAAGAATATTGCCGTGGTCTTTATCACTAAGATCGAAAACGGCGTGACGATGAATGAAGGCTACTGCCTGAAATGCGCCAGAAGTCTGGGGATCCCTCAGATCGACCAGGCGGTCAAACAGATGGGCTTTTCGGAAGAGGATCTGGATAATCTCACCGATGAGATGAGCAGTATGTTTGGTCAGATCGATCAGGGTGACCATGACGAGGATGATATGGACAGCCAGACTGCCACGTTCCCTCTGCTCAATCAGTTGTTTGGTTCTGCCAATCCCGGTGCTCAGTCCAATTTGCCGGTTCCCAGGAAAGAAGAACCCGGTGAGGATAAAGACGCAGAGAAGCCCAAGAAGAATAAGACAAAGAAGCATAAATTCCTGGATAGCTACTGCATGGATTTGACTGGTAGAGCCAAGGCAGGAAAGTTGGATAAGGTGATCGGCAGAGATGTGGAGACCGAGCGCGTAATCCAAATCCTGAACCGCCGTCAGAAGAACAATCCCTGCTTGATCGGTGAGCCCGGCGTTGGTAAAACTGCCATTGCAGAGGGTCTTGCCCAGCGGATCGCAGCAGGGGATGTGCCCTATAAGCTCCGGGATAAGGAAGTGTTTTTGCTGGATCTGACGGCTTTGGTTGCCGGCACCCAGTTCCGTGGTCAGTTCGAGAGCCGTATGAAGAGTTTGATCGGCGAGATCAAGGAATGTGGCAATATTATCTTGGTCATTGATGAAGTGCACAATCTGGTGGGTGCAGGTGATGCGGAAGGCTCTATGAATGCCGCAAATATTCTGAAGCCTGCACTTTCCCGCGGTGAGATCCAGGTGATCGGTGCTACAACATTCAGTGAATATCGCAAATATATTGAAAAGGACGCAGCTCTGGAGCGTCGCTTCCAGCCTGTTTCTGTAGCGGAGCCCTCCATTGAGGAAGCTGTCCAGATCATGCAGGGCATTGCGAAGAATTATGCCCAGTTCCACGGTGTGTCCATTTCTCCCGAGATCGCCCGTCAGTGCGTTGTCCTTTCTGAGCGGTATATTACTGACCGCTTCCTGCCGGATAAGGCCATTGACCTGCTGGACGAAGCCTGTTCCGATGTGAATCTGCGCTGCAAGGAGATCTCCGAGCTGGCAGAGAAGAAAAAGGAACGGGATGATTATGAGCTGGAGCTGCAGCTTCTTACGGAAGACACGGAAAATGAGCACTATGAACGCCTTGCTCATATCCGCAGTAAGCTGTGTCAGATCGCTGCGAGAATCGAGGAATTGGAACAGGTACCGCCTCCAGCTGTGACCATGGAGAATTTGGCCCGGATCATTGAGCTGTGGACCAAGATTCCGGCTTCCAAGATCAAGGCCCAGGAATATCAGCAGATCAGCGGACTGAAGGATAGGCTGAAGGCTCATATTGTGGGCCAGGATGAAGCGGTCGATGCTGTTTCCAGAGCGATCCGCCGTCACCGTGTGGGCATTTCTGCCAAGAAGCGCCCGGCTTCGTTTATCTTTGTGGGCCCCACCGGTGTTGGTAAGACGGAGCTGGTAAAGCGTCTGGCTGATGACCTGTTTGACAGTGTGGACAGCCTGATCCGGCTGGATATGTCCGAGTATATGGAAAAGCACACGGTCTCCAAGCTGATCGGATCGCCTCCCGGCTATGTGGGATATGACGAAGCTGGACAGCTGACGGAAAAGATCCGTCGCAGACCCTACAGCGTGGTGCTGTTCGATGAAATCGAAAAAGCCCACCCGGATGTGCTGAATGTGCTGCTGCAGGTACTGGATGACGGTCGCATCACCGATGCCCAGGGCCGCGTGGTCAATTTTGAAAACACCATTATCGTCATGACCTCCAACGCAGGCAGCGAAGGCGGTGTTGGCGGTATGGGCTTTGGCAGAACGGATCACGACATGGTCAAAGAAAAGACCATGAAGGCTCTGCGCCAGTTCCTTCGTCCGGAATTTATCAACAGAGTGGATGAGATCATCACCTTCAACCATCTGACAGAGGATAACTTCCTTGGTATTGCGGATATCATGCTTGCTGAGCTGAAGAAGAATCTGGAGGATCGGGGTCTGGCACTTAGCTGGGATGAAACCTTGCGTCCGTATCTGGTGAAAAAGGCATTTTCTGTAACCTATGGTGCCCGGAATCTGCGCCGTACTATCCAGACGGAACTGGAAGATCCCATCTCTGAGAAGATCATTGATTCCTTTGAAGCGCCTATTTCCTCCATTACGATTTCGGTGGAAAATGACGCTGTCAAGGTTACAGCAAAATAAGGAACGGCACCCTTATGGGTGCCGTTTTTGTTTTGATTACATGACCCATTTTTCGTTTATCTTTTCTGTCAGATCCTGCATGGCGTCGTCAACTTTGACTGCAGCCTTGTTTACAAGTTTTCTGGCAGGAGACTGCTTCGGCAGCATCATGACTGCGACAGCACCGACAGCTGCACCTACGCCCATAGTGATGGCCCAACCTTTTACTTTCATTTTACTCCCTCCCTTCGGGTTTAGTATGCCCTGACTTAGACTGCTTCACAGATGGAAAGGTTTTTCGTTTTCATAGTTGTCTTTTCAGGATTTGGTATGCTATAATAAAGAAAAATGTTCGGAGGGGATCTCATGTCTATTGATGTTCTGCATAACAAGATCCGCAAACTGAAAAATCCGTCTGTGATCGATTTTGGTGTTAAGGCAGACAGTATTCCGCCTCATCTTCTGGAAGAAGAGGGAAATCTTTGCGCTGCCTACGGTCGCTTTTGCCGGGAACTGATGCATGGGCTGAAAGGCTTTGTGCCGGCAGTGCGGTTTTCCTTTGGCGCATTTTCTCTGCTGGGACCCGAGGGGCTGGATCTGTTGCGCCAGCTTTTGACGCAAGCAGGGGAGTTGGGCTTCTATGTGATTCTGGACGGGCCGGAGATCCTTTCTCCCTGGGCGGCAGACCGCGCTGCAGAAACAATTTTTGGGGCAGGTGCTTATCCGTGTGATGCGCTGCTTTTCTCCGGTTACATCGGCAGCGATGCCATCAAACCCTTCTTGCCCTGGTGCAAGGGCGGAAACAAGTCTGTCTTTGTAGTCGTTCGTTCTCCCAATAAATCTGCATCGGAGATCCAGGACCTGCTGACGGGTTCCCGGCTTGTCCATGGCGCGGCGGCAGAGACGGTCAACCGCTTCGGTGAGCAGGTACCGGGCAAGAGCGGGTATTCTTTGATCGGCGCGGCAGTCAGCGCAGGAGCATCTGACAGCCTGCGCAATCTGCGGACAAAGTACAACCGTGTGTTCCTTTTGGTAGACGGTCTGGACTATCCCAGCGGCAATGCCAAAAACTGCAGCTTCGCATTTGACAGATTTGGCTATGGCGCTGCCGTGTGTGCAGGTCCTTCTGTAACTGCCGCGTGGAGAGAAGCAGAGTCTGACGGTACGGATTATATCGATCATGCCTTGCAGGCAGCAGAGCGGATGAAGAAGAACATTACCCGCTATGTGACCATTCTGTAAGCTATGCTGAAGATCTACGGAAGTATGCTGTGCCCGGACTGTGTCCAGTGCCGGTCTGATCTGGATCAGGCAGGAATCAGCTACACATATCTCGATTTTTCGGACGATCTGCGGAATTTAAAGGTATTTTTAGCCTTGCGTGATTCACATCCTGTTTTTGAGAAAGCCAGAGCAGAAGGCTTTATTGGCATTCCGTGCATAGTCCGGGAGGATGGTTCTGTGACACTGGATTGGTCGGAGTATGTAAGCCAGGACGGCGCCTGACTTATCAACCGGCTCTATCGATCCGACCTCTGGGCATGACACCTTCGTTGCCGGTGCTGCCGTCCGTTGGATCTGTACCGACACTGCCATCCTTGGCGCCTGTTGTAGGCTGCGGAAGAATCGAGACATCCGGAACAGTTGTAATGGTAGTGCTGCCCGTATCTGTACCGGTATCTGTTGTGTTTGTCATATCATTTCTGCGGCAACCGGTCATAATACTGCCGGCAAGCACAAAGGTCAGTGCAATAATGGCAATTCGTTTCATACTGTTTCCTCCTTGTGTGGTTGTGCAAAGCTAGTATTTCCATCGGTTTCGACTTTACACTGGAAACAAATTCCGTTTTTTACGAAAAAATCGACATTTAGCCATTGCTATTTTGCTGCGGTTGGTTTATAATATAATAGTTAACATTACATAAAGGAGAATCCTCAGTTATGAAGAAGCTCGCTGTGAAGAAAAATGTAGAATGTATGGCTTGTCTGCAGTGTGTGCAGGCTTGCTCCGAAGCTTTTTACAAGGAATTCCATCCGGATTATTCCTGCATTCAGATCGTTGCTGGGAAAAATGGCGGTGCGAAACCCAATATTTGCATCCAGTGCGGTAAGTGCATGAAGGCCTGTGAGCATGATGCCATCACTCAGAATCCCAAGACCGGCGTGTACATGATCAACAAGAAGAATTGTGTCGGCTGCGGCAAGTGTGTGGAAGCATGCCCCATGAAGGTCATGGTCCACAAGCCCGAAATGCCTGTTTCCAAGTGCATCGCTTGCGGCATCTGCGTCAAGGCTTGCCCCATGGAAGTTCTGGAGATCGTCGAGAAGTAAGCATTCTTCTTATACACCCACCAGCTTTGGTGGGTGTATTTTTTGCGGTCTTAACAGAAAATTTGTTTTGTAATAATTGCATATTGTCTGCGGATATGCTATACTGTAACTAATCATACACCCGGAGGCGTTTATGACTGATTTTTTACCTTTACAGCAATATTTTCGGGATAATTTTCCTGCAGAAATACTGAAATTCAATGAACCTCTTGCAAAACATACTTCTTTCCGTATCGGCGGTCCTGCTGCGGTGATGGTTTTCCCCAGATCTGCTGACGAACTAGCAGCCGTGCTGCGCAAGTCCAAATTATTGGACACGAAACCGGTTATTCTGGGCGCAGGTACCAATGTGCTGGCACCGGATGCCGGAATGAATGCGGCAGTGATCTGCCTGAAAGACGCTCTAAACGGCAAGTCTCTTTTGAACGGGAACCGGATCAAGGTGATGGCAGGCGAGACCATGACCAAGGCGGCAGTTTTTGCAGCCAATCACGGTCTTTCCGGTCTGGAATTTGCCCATGGAATTCCGGGCACAGTGGGCGGCGGCGTATATATGAACGCTGGCGCTTACGGCGGCGAAATTTGCCAGATCTGCGAGAGTGTGGAAGTGATGTCTTTAGACGGCACGCTTCGCACTCGTTCCTGCGAGCAGATGGGTTTTTCTTACCGCCACAGTCTGCTGGAGGAAACCGGGGAAGTGGTGTTAAGTGCCACCTTGCGCTGAACCCGGAAAGCCCGGAGCTGATCCGTGACAAGATGAAAGAGCTTATGGCGAAGCGTTCTGCTTCCCAACCTTTGGATATGCCATCTGCAGGTTCGGCATTTAAGCGCCCTGTTGGCGGTTATGCCGCCGCCTTGATCGATGGAGCTGGACTGAAAGGGTTTACTGTTGGCGGCGCAGCGATTTCCACAAAGCACGCCGGCTTTGCCGTGAATCTGGGAGATGCCACCGCGGAGGATGTCAAGAGCCTTTTGAAGCAGGTTTCGGACATTGTATTTGACCGCAGTGGCATTCGCTTGGAGCCGGAAGTTCGTATTTGGTAATGATACAGGAGGCCGCAGAATGAAGTATTTAGCGGTATTTTTAAGTTGTGTCTTGCTTGCTTTGTTAATTCTATGCTATTTTTTACCTAAGGAAGAAGTTCAGCAATCGCTGGATACTACAACCATTGGCACAACGGATAGTATGCCAGAAAATACAGAGTCCGGTGAAACCTTTGAAAGTACGGAATACACACAGGATTCGACTGTAGAAACGGTTGAGCCAACAGGCAATGTCCAATCCCGGCCGGAGCCTGCAAAGGACGATTTTGTTCTTGTTAAAGATTATATTTTGAATGCTAATGAGTGCTTGCTGTACGCAACAGATGATAATTTTACCGGTGTCAAAATTTACGATTTTAACGAAGCGTATTTGCGGTACGGTACGGTTTTAAAACTGGCGGAAGCAGCAAAGCGGCTTTCTGAATTAGGTTACGGTTTGGTAATTTGGGACGGATACCGACCCTATTATGCCCAGGAAAAACTATGGCAGATTTGCCCGGATCCCACATATGTATCCAAACCCGGAACAGGTAGTCAGTCCCACTGCAGAGGCATTGCGGTGGATATTACGCTCTATGATTTGAAGACTTCCAAGTTGTTAGAAATGCCGACTGGTTTTGATGATTTTTCGCCACTTGCTGACCGGGATTATTCCGATTGTACAGAAGAGGCGGCAAAGAATGCAGCAATACTGGAAACGATCATGAAAGATTGTGGTTTTAAACCCTACAGTGCGGAATGGTGGCATTATTCTGATACAGAGAATTACCCGATCGAATATGATTTTGACCCGGCTAATATAAATTGATTCAGAACAGGAGGGCCCGATATGGCCGTTTCGTTTGCGTCTACAGCCAAGGCAGAAGTCTGTCGGGCTGTCCCAAACAAGCATTGCTGCGCACTGGCAGAGTGCTTTGGCGTACTGCTGTTTTGCAACAGCTTTGGCGCTGACGGTATTCGCATCATTACGGAAAGCAGGGAATTTGCATACATTTTACCGAAGCTGTTTATGCGTGCATTTTCTGTGGAATTTGACAGCTTTCCCAGTCTTGAATCACCTGGTAAGCTGATCTTCCAGATCTATGAAGAAGAAAAAATCCAGCAAATTATGATAGCCTACGGTTTCGACCCAGTGGATACCCTGGCGCTCCATGTGAATCTGCCGATTGTGGAGGATGACTGCTGTAAAGCCGCTTTCTTACGCGGTGCATTTCTGGCTGGCGGCAGTGTGACAGACCCGGCAAAGGGCTACCACATGGAATTGACTACCACCCATAAGAGCGTTTCCCGGGAGACGTACACATTGATGCATGAGGTCCTGGGTTTCTATCCCAAGACAGCTCAGCGAAGCGGTGGGCAAGTTCTTTATCTAAAGCAGAGCGAGCAAATCTCCGACCTGCTGACATATTTGGGTGCGCCGGTGTCCGCCATGGGTATTATGGAAGCCAGACTGGAAAAAGAACTGAACAACAAGGTCAACCGCCGCTGCAACTGCGACGATGCCAACACCTCCAAGGTGGTGGAGGCCGCCCAGGAACAGCTGTCTGCTATTCGTATCCTGCGGGAACATGGGCTTTATGAAAGACTGCCGGCTAAGCTGCAGCAGGCTGCGGCTGCCCGGGAGAATAACCCGGAAGCATCCTTAACAGAACTTGCCGGCATGATGGAACCGCCCATCACGAAACCTGCCATGAATCACCGGTTAAAGAAACTGGTAGAAACTGCAAAGGAGGCTGTCAAATGAGTTTTGTACATCTACATGTTCATACAGAATACAGCCTTCTGGACGGTGCTTGCCGGATCAAGGGTATGATGGACCGGGTCAAGGAACTGGGTCAGAGCGCCATCGCTATCACAGACCATGGTGTAATGTACGGCTGTATCGATTTTTATAAAGCAGCAAAAGCGGCTGGTGTCAAGCCAATTATCGGCTGCGAAGTCTATGTCGCCCGGCGAGGCATGGAAGACCGTGTCCACGGCATTGACAACGATCCGTATCATCTGGTGCTGCTTTGCGAGAATATGAAGGGCTACGAAAACCTCTGCCTCTTGGTTTCCGAGGCCTTTACCCATGGTTTTTACGGTAAGCCCAGAGTGGATCTTGCGCTGCTGGAAAAGTATCATGAGGGTCTGATCGCAACTTCAGCCTGTTTGGCCGGTGCAGTTGCCCAGTATCTGATGGATGAGAACTATGACGAAGCAAAGCGCTATGCTTTAAAGCTGTCCTCAATTTTCGGTCCTGACCGGTTCTATCTGGAATTGCAGGATCACGGAATTGAAGAGCAGCGCGCTGTCAATCAAGGGGTTATGCGTCTTGCCCGGGAAACCGGTCTGCCGCTGATCGTCAGCAATGATGCCCACTATCTGCGTAAAGAGGATGCCCAGATGCAGGATGTTTTGCTGTGTATCCAGACCGGCAAGACGGTGGACGAGCCCAACCGCATGAAATTCCAGACAGAGGAATTTTACCTCAAGAGCGAGGAAGAGCTCCGGGAACTGTTCCCTAATTGCGAGGAAGCCTTTGAAAACACTGCGAAAATTGCCGATATGTGCAATGTGGAGTTTGTGTTTAACCAGTATCATTTACCCTCTTTCCCGGTGCCCGAGGGTTATACAAACGAAGAATACTTTCGCAAGCTGTGCTATGACGGTTTTGCGGAGCGCTATGAAAATCCGCCTCAGGAATATAAGGACCGCCTGGAGTACGAGATCAGTGTCATCAGCGGCATGGGCTATACGAACTACTATCTGATCGTGTGGGATTTCATTCGCTATGCCAAGGAATCTGGGATCCCGGTGGGCCCAGGCCGTGGCTCCGGTGCCGCATCTATCGTCGCTTACTGTATGCACATCACAGAAGTGGATCCCATGAAGTATGCACTGATCTTTGAGCGATTCTTAAATCCTGAGCGTGTCAGTATGCCCGATTTCGATACAGATTTTTGTCAGGAACGCCGTGGTGAGGTCATCGACTACGTCATGGAAAAGTACGGCAAGGATCATGTGGCCCAGATCGCTACCTTCGGCACTATGGCAGCCCGGGGCGCTATCCGGGATGTGGGCCGCGCATTGAACTTCAGCTATGCAGAAACGGATGTCGTTGCGAAGCTGGTACCAAACACGCTGCATATCACACTGGATGAGGCGTTAAAAACCTCTGCCCAGCTGAAGGCGATGTACGATGAGGATCCCCGTGTCCGCCAGCTGATCGATACTGCCCGGAGTCTGGAGGGAATGCCCAGAAATACATCCACCCACGCCGCCGGTGTTGTGATCACGGCAGATCCGGTTTGTTCCTATGTGCCCCTCTCCAGAAATGACGATACCATCGTGACCCAGTATACCATGACGACCATCGAGGAACTGGGCCTTCTGAAAATGGATTTCCTGGGACTGCGGAACTTGACGGTTATTGAGGATGCCCAACGGCAGATCCGCAAGATCGATCCGGATTTTGACATTGATAAAGTTCCGGACGATGACCCGGAAACCTTTGCTATGCTGGCTGAGGGGAAGACCCAAGGCGTTTTCCAGTTGGAGTCAGCAGGTATGACCGGTGTCTGTGTCAACATGAAAGCCAGTTCTATTGAAGATATTACGGCGATCGTTGCCCTTTACCGCCCCGGTCCGATGGATTCCATTCCTAAGTTTATTGAAAATAAGCTGAACCATAAAAAAGTAACCTACAAATGCCCCCAACTGGAGCCAATCCTGAAGGTTACATATGGCTGCATTGTCTATCAGGAACAGGTTATTGAGATATTCCGTTCCTTAGGCGGCTATACCATGGGACAGGCAGACAATATTCGCCGTGCTATTTCAAAAAAGAAAATGAAGGTCATCGAGGAAGAACGCAAGGTTTTTGTCTACGGTGACAGGCAGAAAAATATACCGGGCTGCGTTGCCAATGGTATTTCGGAAAGCGTGGCACAGTCACTGTACGATGAGATCGTAGCTTTTGCCAACTATGCCTTTAACAAGGCTCACGCTGTCTGTTATGCTGTGGTTTCTTACCAGACTGCATACTTAAAATGTCACTATCCCCGGCAGTATATGGCGGCACTGATGACTTCTGTGTTGGATTCTGCAAACAAAGTATCCGGATATATCGCTGAGTGTAAGGAACTGGGCATCGCCACGCTGCCGCCGGACATCAATCATTCTGATGATCCTTTCACCGTTGAGGGCGACAGTATTCGCTTTGGCCTTGGTGCAGTGAAAAACGTTGGCCGGGGCTTGATCCGGACAATGGTCGCCAAGCGCAATGCAGACGGTCCGTTCAAATCTCTGGAGGATTTCCTGGAGCGCCTCGGCGATGGCGAACTGAATAAGCGTGCCGTGGAAAACTTTATCAAGTGCGGCTCCATGGACTGTTTCGGCTACCACCGGAGCGAACTGCTGGCTGTTTATGAAAATATGATGGACAGTGTGGCATCCTCCCGGAAGAAGAATCTGGAAGGTCAGATGGGATTGTTTTCCATGCTGGAGGAGGATGATAAGGCAGCCTCCATTCCGATCCCGAAGCTGGCAGAGCTGAGCAGAGCTGATCTGATGGCCATGGAAAAGGAAACCACCGGCATCTATATTTCCGGTCATCCGATGGACGATTACCGTCAGTACCTGAAAGGCTCCCGTGTGGTTCCGGTTGCTGCTCTGATGGATCCGGAAAGCCATTATCAGGATGATTCCATCGTCAGCGTTGCAGGCATCGTGCAGAATGTGAAGATGAAGACCACTAAAAACAATTCCATGATGGCCTATGTAACTGTGGAGGATGATACTTCTTCTATTGAGATGCTGGCATTTTCCAATGTCCTTAACCAGTACGGTGGCTACCTCCGGGAAAACAGCGCGGTGGTCATTACCGGAAGACTTTCCATCCGGGATGAAAAAGAACCCCAGATCGTGATCAACCGGGCAAGGCCCATTTCGGATTTTGCCAAAGAGCCCGTTCATGAAGAACCGCCCCAGCCGAAGCTTATCCAGGGCAATACGCTTTATCTAAAACTGGAAGGGGAGCGTGACCCCCGGTATCAAAAGGTAAGAGCGATCATCAATATGTTCCCCGGCGAAGGTACGGTCAAGGTGTTTTTTGCCGACACCCGTAAATTGCGCGGTGCCCAGGCAAGTTTCGATGAAAGAATGCTCATGGAACTGAAAAATGTTCTCGGGGAAGAAAATGTGGTGCTGAAATAACTTCCTTTTTACGGCAAGGTATGCTATAATATTCATTTGAAAGGAGATGACTGCTGTGAGCGGATATAAGTTGTTTGCACTGCTGTTTGCAGTGGTGCTGCTCCTGACCGGATGTAATATATCCACAGTGGAGGAGCTGTATTGTCTTCCGAAGCGTTCTGAGGCTTACAAGAATCTTCAGAGCGTTATCGATCAGGCCATGAACGGCCTTGAATACAGTGCACCGGTTTCCGGTGAGCACCAGCAGACAGTTCAGCTGGCAGACCTAAACGGCGACGGGGAGGATGAGTACCTTCTGTTTGCCAAGGGAAGTACAGAAAAACCTTTGCAGATCTTCATTTTTACCGGTGATGGTGAGCAGTATTATCTGTTGGACACCATCGAAAATACAGGTTCTTCCTTTCAGCAGGTTGAGTATGTCAACATGGACGATCGGGGCGGTGTAGAGATCGTGGTCGGCTGTCAGCTTAGCGACCAGGTGATGCGTTCTGTCTGCGTTTACACCATGGTCAACGGTCAAATCGAAGAGATCATGAAGTCCACCTATTCCAAGTTCGTTTGTGCTGACATGGATCGCAACGGCTACCAGGAGCTGCTGTTGCTGCGTCCGGGTGACAATGATGCGGACAATGGCGTCGCAGAGCATTATGTCATGAAGGACAGAATGCTGGAGCGTGCTGCTCAGGTCAGTATGTCCGAGCCTGCGGACAAGATCAGACGAATCATGTTCGGTAAGCTCAATGACAGCACCCCGGCTGTTTATGTTGCAAGCGATGCCGGCAGCGACTCTATCATCACAGATGTGTATGCCATTGTAAATGACCAGTTTACCAATGTTACATTTTCCAACGAATCCGGTACCAGTGTCCAAACGCTGCGTAACTATTATGTTTATGCCGACGATATCGACAGTGACGGAATCCTGGAGCTGCCGGATCTGATCACCATGCGTATGCCGGAAGGGGATGGCGCGTCTCAGAGTCAGCATCTGATCCGGTGGTATGCCATGAATCCCGATGGCAGCGAGTCAGAAAGAGTTTACACCTACCATAACTTTGCCGGCGGCTGGTATGTGGAGTTGGAAAGCAGCATCGCATCCCGGATCGCTGCAGTACAGCGAGGAAGCAGCTACGAATTTTACCTCTGGGACGAAGAATTTGTTACCTCCCAAAAACTGATGACGATCCATATCCTTACAGGCAGCAAGCGGGAGGAGCAGGCAGTCAGCAACAACCGTTTTGTATTGCTCAGAACGGATTCTGTTGTATATGCCGCTGAACTGGAGGTTGCCTCCGGTGCGCACGGTATGAGCCGGACCGGTCTGATTGACAGCTTCCACCTGATCGTGCAGGATTGGAATACCGGAGAAACATAAGAGGGTGTTTGTATGAAAAAAGTTTTGATTTTGGAAGATGAGATCAATATCCGCAGCTTTGTTGTGATCAATCTGAAGCGGGCCGGTTATGAGGTCATTGAGGCCGGCACCGGACAGGAAGCGCTGGATAAGCTCCGGGATTACCCGGATATTGGTGTGGCCATTTTGGACATTATGCTGCCGGACATTGACGGCTTTGAGGTTTGCCGCCGGATCCGCGCCACCAGTAAGCAGATCGGCGTGATCATGCTGACCGCCAGAACTCAGGAAATGGACAAAGTCACTGGCTTGATGACTGGCGCGGATGACTATGTGACCAAGCCCTTTTCGCCTGCGGAGCTTACCGCCCGGATCGATGCGCTGTTCCGTCGTATTGGCGGTGATAGCAATGCCAATTCTGAACTGTTGTCTCAGGGCCCGTTCGTGATGAACACCAGAAATCACACCCTGGAAAAGAATGGCGAGCGTGTCCGACTGACGCAGGTAGAGTATTCTATATTGAAGCTGTTCATGCAAAATCCCGGCAGAGCCCTGTCCAGAGAGGATATTCTCTCTGCAGTCTGGGGCAGGGATTATGATGGTGAGCTGAAGATCGTGGATGTTAACATCCGCCGTCTGCGTATCAAGATCGAAGATGATGCCCAAACCCCGACATATATTACCACAGTCTGGGGCTTTGGTTACAAGTGGGGGATCTGACCGTCTCCCGGAAGTGAGGTGTCGCCCATGAAAAAGATCGGCGGTTTGAGAAAACGCTGGCTATTTAATACGGTTGCCGTGATCTTTGCACTGGGCATGATTTGTGTGCTGACTGTCACTGCAGCGTTTTCCGCCTACTATTACTCCGGGATCCAGTCCGATATGCGCTATCGTGCGGAAACCACGACAGATTTCTTTGCTGACTATGCAAATCTGAACTACAGAGATTATTACCAGTCCTGTATCAACTACGCCAAGACCTTTGAAGACCGAAACGACATTGAGCTGCAGTTTATCAATGCCGCAGGACGGATGGTTGCGTCTTCTTACGGCAGCTGGGTAGGCAAAGTGCCGACAACCTCGGAGATCCAGAAGGCGATCATCAGCCGGATGCCGGAACCCTTTGTGGGCGTAGATGAGCAGACAGGGGAGCGGATCATTGCTGTTTCCAGTCCTATCATTTACAGCAACGGTGAAGTTATCGGTGTTTTGCGCTATGTCACTTCCACCCGGCTGGTCGACCGTCAAGTGATGAAGATATTCTTCTATGCAATGACCGCACTGCTGTTTGTTATGGCCGCTGTGATCATAAGCAGCAACTATTATGTTCATTCCATTCTTGTGCCGGTTCGTGAGATCACCCAAAAAGCGCAGAAGATCGCTAATGGCACCTACGGTATTCAGATCAAAACAAAATATAACGATGAGATCGGAGAACTGGCATCTACCATCAACGAGATGTCCAATCAGATCAATCAGAATGAGATCGTGCAGCGGGAGTTTATTTCGTCACTGTCTCATGAATTGCGCACACCGCTGACGGCCATTACCGGTTGGAGCGAAACGCTGTTGGCAGACGAAAACATGGACCCCGATACCCGTAGAGGTATGAATATCATCCAAAGAGAAGCAAAACGACTGACAGAAATGGTGGTCGAGCTTCTGGACTTTAACCGGATTCAGGATGGCAGGATGACATTAAACGTCCGCCAGACCGATATTCGCGGTGAATTTGAAGACACGGTATATATGTACTCCAGCCGCCTTGCCCAGGATGAGATCAAGCTCCATTATCTGGACAATGACGAGGATATTCCGGAGATCCCCTGTGACCCGGAGCGCCTGCGGCAGGTATTTTTGAATATTTTAGACAACGCTGCCAAACACGGCGGCGAAGGCAAACGGATCGAAGCGTCCATCCACTTTATCGACGAGCAAGTGGTAGTAAAGATCCGCGACTTTGGCCCGGGCATCCCGGAAGATGAGATCCCCCTGGTCAAGAAAAAATTCTATAAAGGCAGCTCCAAGGCAAGAGGAACGGGTATTGGCCTTGCGGTGTGTGATGAGATCGTCACGATGCATGGCGGTTCGCTGACTCTGGATAATGCCGAGGGCGGCGGCACACTGGTCACCGTTACGCTGCCCGCATCCCAATAAGTGAGGAATTACCATGGAAAATAAGCAAGCGCAGCCCTGCTGCGAGAAATTTAAAACAATGATCGGCGGACAGGCCTTGATCGAGGGCATCATGATGCGCGGCCCGGAAAAGGACGCCATTGTTGTCCGTAGCAACGGGGAACTGACCATTGAAACGAGCACCAGAAAGGTGCCGGCCAAGAATTCTCCTTTGCGTTGGCCTTTGATCCGGGGTGCGGTGAATTTCTTTGATTCTCAGGTCACCGGCGTCAAAGCACTGATGCGTTCTGCTGATCTTTCCCCCGAGGAGGCTGAACAGCCTCAGGAGCCGTCCAAATTTGATCAGTGGCTGGAAAAGCGGCTCGGTAACGAAGGTTTTCAAAAAGCGGTGATCGGCCTGGCAGTATTTATGGGACTTGGTCTGTCTATCCTTCTGTTTTTCCTGCTTCCTATGATCGTCAGCAGCTTTTTTGACGGCATTATCCACAATACACTCTTGGTGAATCTCATCGAAGGCGCTGTGCGTATTGTGATCTTTGTGGCCTATATGCTGCTGGTTTCCCGGATGAAGGAAATGCGCAGAGTATTCGCCTATCACGGTGCAGAGCATAAAACCATCCGTTGTTATGAAGCCGGACTGCCTCTGACGGTGGAAAATGTCCGGGCCCAGACCCGGCTGCATCCCCGGTGCGGAACGAGCTTCTTGCTGGTGGTGATGA
>JAGBEM010000217.1 GCA_017936985.1 Oscillospiraceae bacterium | reverse complement strand
CCGCTCCCTGCTACTCCATGGCCATTGCTCCCAAGGTTAAGGGTCAGGAAGAAAAGGTCGGCACAGGCCTCAACCGTCTGAATGAAGAAGATCCCTCCTTCACTCTGGTCAACAATGCGGAAACCAAGCAGCTGGTTATCTCCGGCGCCGGCGATCAGCACCTGGATGTTCTGGTTGCCAAGCTGAAGAGCCGCTTTGGTGTGGATGCTGTTCTGAGCCCCGCTAAGGTTGCTTACCGCGAGAAGATCAAGAAGAAGGTGGAAGCCCACGGCCGTCACAAGAAGCAGACCGGCGGCTCCGGTCAGTTCGGCGATGTCTGGGTCCGTTTTGAGCCCCAGGAAGAGCAGGATGATCTGATCTTTGATGTAGCCGTTGTCGGCGGCGCGGTGCCCAAGAACTTTAACCCTGCTGTCGAAAAGGGCCTGCAGGAAGCAGTCCAGAAGGGCCCCCTGGCAGGTTACCCCATGGTCAACCTGAAGGCCACCCTGTACGATGGCTCCTATCACCCCGTTGACTCCAACGAAATGGCATTTAAGCTGGCTGCTATCCTGGCATTCAAGGAGGCTATGCCCAACGCTATGCCCACTCTGCTGGAGCCTGTGGGTGCTCTGGCTGTCACCATTCCCGATGCTTACATGGGCGATGTCATCGGCGATCTGAACAAGCGCCGCGGTCGCGTTATGGGCATGAACCCCGATGCCGACGGCAATACCGTTGTGGAAGCTGAGGTTCCCATGGCTGAGATGTCCGGCTACGCCATTGACCTGCGTGCTATGACCCAGGCAAGAGGCTCCTTCACGCTGAGCTTCGAGCGCTACGAGGAAGTGCCTAAGGCCAACCAGGCGAAGATCATTGAGGAAGCCAAGGAAGACGAATAAAGAATCACGATACCCGGCGCAGAACCAACTGCGCCGGGTGCTTATCTAATGTCCTTGTTGCTGCGCTGGTGAGTAAAATGTGCAGTTTGTCAGTTGTGTACTATAGAAGAGAATGGGGAATGATATTATGAAAAGAATAGCAATACTGCTGCTGGTGATCTCCTGCATTGTGGTATTGGTTAGTTGTAAAAACGATGAGCAGAGCCTACCGCCAAAGCCGGAAGGGACAGTATTGGAATTTTGGATCACTGAAAACGTAGAAAATGTAGATTTCGCTGACTATGATGAAATATATGGTTGGATGGGTGCCAGAGAATATCTGGGTAAAGGATATAAATCGCTCATTGATGAAAATGGAGAGCAGCATTATCCGAACGAATATGTGAGTTACATCATTTCCGCATATCCGGACTATGCTGATGGTGGCAGCTATATTACAGGTATAACGATTGCTGATCCCAATGTGGAAGTGTATGGAGTATCGATTGACTCCTCGTTGGAAGATTTTGATCAGATATTCAGCGAAATGGGATATGAAATATCTGTAGCGGCTGGCTCCGCGGAAAATGCACATCGTGCTCAAAAAGATGGCATTGTATTTGTTTTTTCTCATAGAAGAAGCATTACGATCCGTGCGCAGGTCAGCAATCGGGAAGGGATTCAGTTTTAACGAAACCCCCGCCAATCCTGGATTGGCGGGGGTTGGCGATTATTGTAGATTACTTAATGATCTCGCCCATGCCGGAGGGAGCTGCGGCATTGGATTCGTCGGTGTCGATGTGCATTGCCAGAGCAAACTTGTCGCTGACGCGGACAACAACATCACCAAAGATCAGCTCACGGCCGTTGGCGGAGGGGATCTTCACGGAAACGACTTGCTTGTCGGCAAGACCCATACGCTCAGCGTCGGCAGTGGTCATGTGGATGTGACGCTTTGCAGCGATGACACCCTCGGAGATCTCAACTTCACCGCAGGGGCCGACCAGCTTGCAGGCGCCGGAACCGGCAATGTCACCGGACTCACGAACGGGAGCAGCAACACCGATGCTGCGGGCGTCGGTCAGGGACAGCTCTACCTGAGTGGAGGGACGAACGGGTCCGAGGATGGAAACACCGGCCAGAGTCTTCTTGGGGCCGACAACGTCTACACGCTCAGCGCAGGCGTACTGGCCGGGCTGGGACAGATCCTTCTTCTTAGTCAGCTGATAGCCCTTGCCGAACAGAATCTCCAGATGCTCCTGGGTGATGTGGGCATGGCGGGCAGAGGTTTCAACCAAAACTTCCATAGACATAGTATGTAACACTCCTTATTTTTCCTGGCGGCTTCAACCGCCATATTTTTACAAATATATTTTACTGCAAGTAATGCATGATTTCAAGTGGGTTATGAAAAAAACAGGTGATTTTTCCATAACACATTGGATTTTGTGCGGTTATGTGATATGATAGCCTCAGAAATCTGAAAACACAGGAGTGCGTGATGTATGCTTCCGCAAGCTTTTTTGGAAAGAATGAAATTGCAGCTGGGTGAAGAATATCCGGCGTTTTTACAAAGTTTGGAACGACCCCGGGCAGTTGCCCTGCGGTTTAATCCTCTGAAAGGAGAAAGCCCGGTGCTGCCCTTTGTGAAAGAAAATGTTCCCTGGGAGCCGATGGGCTATTATTATAATCCCCAGGCAAGACCCGGTTTGCACCCTTATCACGAAGCCGGCGTATACTACCTGCAGGAGGCCAGTGCCATGGCACCGGTGCAGCTGCTGGACCCCCAACCCGGCGAAAAGATCTGCGACCTGTGCGCTGCTCCCGGCGGGAAATCCACCCAGATCGCAGGGCGAATGGCAGGGGAGGGGCTGCTCTTATGCAATGAACTGAACCCAAAACGGGCGAAGATCCTGTCCCGGAATATCGAGCGGATGGGGATTGCCAATGCCCTGGTGACCAATGAACATCCCCAGCGCCTGGCAGACCGGCTGGCTGGCTTTTTTGACCGGGTACTCATCGATGCACCCTGCTCTGGTGAGGGAATGTTCCGCAAGGAAGAGGCGGCAGTAACAGACTGGAGCCAGGAAACGGTAGAAATGTGCGCCAGGCGGCAGGCAGAGATCTTACATTCCGGCGCGCAGCTGGTGCGGCCCGGCGGCAGACTGGTATATTCTACCTGCACCTTTGCGCCGGAGGAGGACGAAATGGCTGTGGCAGCGTTTCTGGAAACCCACCGGGAATTTGAACCGGAACAGGTGGATGCGCCTTGGTTTCAACCAGGGGAGAATGCATCTTACCGGATGTGGCCGCATAAGCTGTTGGGTGAAGGTCACTTTGCGGCAGTTCTGCGGAAGAAATCCGGTGACACGGCAGATGTTGCTGCGCAGCCCGGAGAGAAACTGCCGGCGTTGTTTTCTGCCTTTGCTAAAGAATTGGGCATCCGCTTACCAGAGGGGAAGGCGCTGACCTTTGGGCAAAGCCTGTACTGGACACCGGATGAAACGCCTATGCTCAAGGGCTTAAAGGTGCTGCGTCCCGGTTTGGAATTGGGAGAATTGAAAAAAGACCGGTTTGAACCGGCCCACGCTTTGGCGCTTTGGCTGCATAGCTGCAATACGGTCGCAGACTTTTCTGCAGACAGTGAGGCGGTTGCAAGCTACCTCAAAGGCGATGTGATTTCCTGCGAGAAAAAAGGCTGGTGTTTGGTGACAGCAGATGGCTATTCCATCGGCTGGGGCAAGGGAGATGGCCGGGTACTGAAGAATCATTACCCAAAGGGCTTAAGGCGTTTGGGCTGAAAAAGTGCTTTACATAACCACAAAGCTATGGTATAATGAACAAACTGTAAAGTATAAATTGCAAGGAGAGGATCATCCTTGGCTAGATATGAAGTGATCGGCGGCAAGCCGCTAAACGGAACGGTCACCATCAGCGGCGCGAAAAATGCGGCTGTGGCCATTCTGCCGGCTGCCCTTCTGGTAAACGGAACCTGCCGGATCGAAAACGTTCCCGATATTTCCGATGTGCGCATCCTGCTGTCCATTCTGGAGGGCATGGGCGCGAAGATCAATAAAGCAGAAACCGGTGTAGTGGAAATCGACTGTACGGATATCCATTGTACACAGCCAGACCCGGAACTGGTCAGGAAAATGCGTGCCAGCTATTACTTGATGGGCGCGCTCCTTGGCCGTTACGGAAAAGCCCATGTGGCGCTGCCCGGCGGCTGCAATTTCGCGTCCCGTCCCATTGACCAGCATATCAAGGGTTTTGCTGCACTGGGTGCGGATGTGGAAGAAACTGACGATTATGTGGCACTGGAACCCGGCCCCAACGGCCTGCAGGGCAACCGCATCAGCCTGGATGTGGTCAGCGTGGGTGCTACGGTCAATATTATGATCGCAGCGGTGCTTCTGCCCGGTCAGACGGTGATCGAGAATGCGGCAAAAGAGCCCCATATCGTTGACCTGGCGAACTTTTTGAATACCATGGGCGCCCATATTTCCGGCGCCGGTACGGATACGGTGAAGATCCGCGGCGTGGAAAGCCTCCAGGGCGGCACATATGCCATCATTCCCGATCAGATCGAGGCAGGCACTTATCTGGCAGCCGCGGCAGCAACCGGCGGCAATGTACTGATTAAAAACGTTATCCCCAAGCATATGGAGTGCATTACTTCCAAGCTGGCGGAAATGGGCGCTGAGATCATGAACTATGATGATGCCATCCGCATCCGCTGCGGCGGACGTATGCGCCATACCACTGTCAAGACTCGCCCATATCCCGGTTTCCCCACGGATATGCAGGCTCAGATCTGCGTCTGTATGGCGATTGCCTCCGGCGTCAGCCGGCTGACGGAAAGCGTCTATGAAACCCGGTTCTTTGGCTATTGCTCCGAACTGGAAAGCATGGGTGCGGATATTCAGATCAACGGCAAGACCGCCATTGTCACCGGAACGGAAAAGCTCTACGGCGCTACGGTTACAGCCCGGGATCTGCGTGCCGGTGCGGCGTTGGTTATCGCAGGCCTGGCGGCAGAGGGTGTGACCTTTGTCAAAAATATCCACTATGTGGAGCGTGGCTATGAGAGGCTTATTGAAAAGCTCACAGCCCTGGGTGCCCAGATCCGCAGAATCGAAGATTAAAAATTACCCGGCAGCTTTTGCTGCCGGGTGTTCTTTATATCAGCCCGCGGATCACCAGCAAAAGCAGAACACAGGTGATCAGCAAAATGCCTGCAAAAAGGTACAGTCCCAACTTGGAACTACCGGTAGCGGCAGGCTTTTTCTCAGCCAGACCGATCTGCCGCAGGGCGGTGACCAGGGGCTTATAGAGCAATAGCGTCAGCGCACTGTTGAAACCAGCTTTCAGTGTATTAAAAGGAAGAAATACCGGAACTAACATAGCGGCAATATCAGTCCGGGATGTGCCGGTCATGTAAAGCGGTGTGATCAGATAATTCCACAGCAGCATGGTGGCAATCATTGCCACAGAGCCTGCGGCCAGACCTAAAACTGCGCCGGTCAGATCATGACGCTTTTTGTAGATCAAAGCCGCGATACAGGCGAAGCTGCAGGTAGACAGCAAATTCATAACACAGCCGATCATACCGGTTTCACTGATGGAGAACATTTCGATCAGCGATACCACGGCCGAGCAGGCAAAAGCTGCCATAGGCCCCAGGAGAAAACCGCCGATGGTGATGACCACATCCTTCGGTTCATAACTCAAAAACAAAACCACCGGTATCCTGACCACCAGCACTGCAATATAAGAAAGGGCTGCCAGCATGGCGATCAGCACCATCTTTTTTACATTCCGTTTCATACCGCACCTCCGAAAAATGCCCTGAGTATAGACTCAGGGCATAGTTTGTGCGTGCTCGCATCTTCTTCCATCCAGACTGCGGCAATTCTTGCCTCACTGTCGGTACCGGAATCACACCGGTTCGGCGCTTGTGCGCTCGCGGACTTTCGGGCAACCTCTAAAGACAGCTGATCTCCGGGACTGCGACCCTTTTACAGCATCTCATCAGTTTGAAACCTTGAAATACACAAAGTATTCCTGCGGCTTCAAACTTCGATCTGCAGTAAAAAACCACGCAGTCCACAAATAACCTGCCATTAGAGTTTGCCCACCGCCGGTCGGGAATTTCACCCTGCCCTGAAGATCTTTTCAGTTTTCTAAAGTGTAGCATGCGGAAAGCGCCTTGTCAAGCCGGAGCAGATATGGTAAAATGCAATTATGTGGTTTCTGTGGCGTCGGTGGACGGGGTGCTTTGCTGAGCGTCAGCTGGCTTTTGGAAGCCACGGATCACGCCTTTGGCAGAGGTGTCTGTGATGTCGCCGCCGATGATTTGGTTTTTGTAGACTAAAAGCGTTGCATAGACCGGCTCGGTGGCGCCCGGATAATTGTTGACCTGGTACACATAGCGCATAACAGTCTTACCGGCATACTGGCTCAAGTCATAGCCCTGGCTTTTCTGTAGCGCGTTGTAGCGATCAAAGACCTCGCTTGACGCGCTGGGGATCCGGACTTGGCTGGATTCGGTGGGAGAGGTAGTTACTTCCCAGCCGAAGCTCTGCAAAAATGCTACCCGGGAATCGTTATTTGCTACATTGGTGGATGCGGTGGGTTCGCTGTCCGAACCACCGAACAGCAAAACCAGACCCAGGATCAGCACAACGGCGGCTGCCAGGATCATGGCGATTTTTTTCTTATCGACCTTTGCGGTCATAACCAACATTTTAATCCCTCCAGTTCAGAATTCGCATTAAAAATCTATGCGCAGGTGGACAGGGATAGAACGGAGATACTATGGAGCGTCTGGATAAATTTCTGGCAGACAGCGGTGCCGGCACAAGAAGCCAGGTCAAGCTGATCCTGAAAGCCGGCCGGGTGACAGTTAACGGCAGTGTGGAGAGGGACAATTCCCGAAAGATCGATCCTGCAAAAGACACAGTATGCCTGGACGCAGAGGTGTTAGGCGGAAAGCGCCGGGTGGTGCTGATGCTCAATAAGCCGGCGGGGTTTGTCACCGCCACAGAAGATCCGGTAGAAAAAACGGTAATGGAGCTGCTTTCCACGCACATGCGCGCAATGGATGTCAAGCCTGTGGGACGATTGGACAAAGCAACGGAAGGTCTTCTGCTGTTTACCAATGACGGTGATCTTTTGCACCGGCTGATCAGCCCCAAAAAAGAAGTACCGAAGGTTTACTATGCCCGGCATGAAGGACAGGCGGACAGTGCCGATGTGGCTGCCTTTGCAGCTGGTTTGACCCTAAAAGACGGAACAAAGTGCCTGAGTGCGGAGCTGGAGCCGCTGGGACCGGGGGAGAGCCGGATCACAGTGTGCGAAGGTAAATATCATCAGGTGCGCCGGATGATGGCATCCCGGGGGATGCCTGTAACCTATTTGGAACGGAAAAGTGAGGGCTGCTTGAGTTTGGGAGAACTGCCCAGAGGGTGCGTCCGGGAACTGACAGAAGAGGAGCTCGGGGCGTTGGAAACGGATATTATATGACAATACAGCCAAAATTGGACTCACTTTTTGCAATAAAATGTCAAAAGGTACTTGCAAATTGCGCAAAAGCGGTGTATAATGGCAGTGCAAATTTGGTGAAAAGCGCATCAGCGCTTAAATCTTAGAGGGGGTCTGGAAGATGGCAAACAGTGTTTTTCAGAATGTGATCGTTCAGCTGAAAGAGGTCTCTGACCGGATTTTTGGCGTTATTGATACGGATGGCTGCGTGATTTCCTGTACGGATGCCGCCTTGTTGGGTGAGCGCTGGACGGATGCTGCGTTGCGTGTAGCCAATGCCTCTGAAAGTGTTGTAACCTTTGGTCAGAAATGCTTCAAGGCGATCACCAGCAGCACAAATGTATTTGAGTATGCGGTTTTCTGCTCCGGCAGCGACAAGGAAGCCAAGAGCGCCTGCCTGATGGCATACATCTCCCTGAATGATGCCAAGACCTTCTATGAAGAGAAGCATGATCGGGGTACCTTTGTCAAGAATATCATCATGGACAATATCCTGCCCGGCGATATTTGTATTCGCGCCAAGGAACTGCATTTTGCAACCGATGCGCCCCGTGCTGTATTTTTGGTTCGTCAGATCGGTCATGCGGATGTGGCGACGGTTGATGTACTGTCCGGTATGTTTCCCGACAAGGCGCAGGATTTTGTGCTGAGCATCAACGAAACCGATATTGCCGTGGTCAAGCAGATCACCCCCGGCACTACTGCTGAGGAGCTGGAAAAGATCGCTCAGTCCATGGAAGATACCCTGAAGAACGAGCTGTTCATCAAGACAGTCATCGGCTTTGGCACCATTGCAGAGCACCTGCGTTCTCTGGCAGACTCCTATAAGGAAGCCCAGACCGCTATCGATGTGGGTAAGGTCTTCGACACGGAGAAGAGCATCATCAACTATGAAAATCTGGGTATCGGCCGTCTGATCTATCAGCTGCCTACCACCCTGTGTGAGATCTTCCTGAGTGAGATCTTCAAGAAGAATTCCATCGATTCTCTGGATCAGGAGACGCTGTTTACCATCAACAAGTTCTTTGAGAACAATCTGAATGTTTCCGAAACCTCCCGGAAGCTCTTTGTCCACCGGAATACCTTGGTGTACCGCCTGGAGAAGATCAAGAAGCTGACGGGTCTGGATCTGCGGGAGTTTGACCACGCGATCGTATTCAAGGTGGCGCTGATGGTCCGCAAGTATCTGTCCTCCCGGGAAATGCACTAATTTCACAACAGAGGGCGCGGCTTAGCCGCGCCCTTTTTGCGCAGCAAATTGGGAATTTATTGTTTTGTTGTATGATTGCTCCGGTGCGGCAGCACCCTTGGCTCCCTCTTTGAGGGAGCTGGAAAAAAGTCACTGATTTTTGACTGAGGGAGCGTCGCATAGGCATTAGGACACTCCCCCAGTCATCGCCTTACGGCGATGACTGCCCCCTCTCTGAGGGGGCCAAGGCGTCTAACCAACAGCCCGATAAACTGAAACTCGAACATAGCGTGCAGGAAGTGGAAATTTCCGGAAAATGTCAACTGCTGCCGTTTTTTTATCCTCTTTTCATTGACATAACATCGGCAATATGTTACAATTCGGTTACACTGATTTGGAGCAGGATAGTTATGATTGAATTTACCAATGTAACAAAATCTTATACCGTCGGCACCCGGGCACTCCGGGGCGTTTCTATGCAGATCGAAGACGGCGAGTTTGCTTTCCTGGTGGGACCTTCCGGTAGCGGCAAGTCCACCATCATCAAGCTGATCACCGGTGAGCTGAAGCCCACCTCCGGAACAGTCCATGTCAACGGCTACTCTCTGGAGCGGATCCGCAAGCGTGAGATCCCTTATCTGCGCCGTACTGTCGGTGTCGTATTCCAGGATTTCCGACTGATCGAGAATAAGACGGTTTACGAAAACGCGGCTTTCGTTATGCGCGCCATCGGTGCCCGGGAACGGGAGATCCGGGAGCGCGTACCTTATGTGCTGAATCTGGTGGGCTTGGATACCAAGAGCCGCCGGCATCCCGGTGAGCTGTCCGGCGGTGAGCAGCAGCGTCTGGCCATTGCCCGGGCACTGGTGAACAACCCCTCTACCATCATTGCGGACGAGCCTACCGGCAACTTGGATCCGGCCCGGTCGCTGGAGATCATGAGTCTTCTGATGGAGATTAACAATCTGGGCACCACTATGCTGGTGGTTACCCACGAACGGGATCTGGTTGAGCGGTTCCCCAAGCGGGTCATCGCCATTGACGAGGGTGTTGTTATCCACGACGGAATGGATGGGTATTATCAGTATGAAGATCAATAATATCGGTTATTTGATAAGAGAGGGCATCCGGGGCATTTTCCTCCACGGTTTCATGTCCTTCGCAGCCATCTGTGTTACGGTGGCCTGCCTGCTGATCGTGGGCAGCTTTTCCTGCCTGACCTACAATGTCAGCATCATGGTGGAGGATCTGAACAAGACCAATGAGATCTTGGTGTACATCGATGAAACCCTGTCCGATGCGGAAGCCCGCAGCGTAGGCACGGACATCAACCTGGTGGAAAATGTATACGAGGCAACCTTTAAGTCCCGGGAAGAAGCCCTGGAGGATTTCGTGGCAGATCATGAAGGCGATGAGGCTTTCAGCGGCGTGGAAGCTGCTGACCTGCGCCACCGTTACATCGTTGTGCTGGAAAATAACGAGCTGATGGAACAGACGGTGGAACAGCTGGAGCAGATCCCCGGCGTGGCCAAGATCAGCGCATCTTATGAGCTGGCAGAGGGCTTCTCTACATTGGAAAATATCCTGCACATTGCCTCTCTGGCGGTGATCGCAGTGCTTTTGGTGGTCAGCCTTTTGATCATTTCCAATACCGTCAAGCTGGCGATGTATGACCGCAAGGACGAGATCGCCATTATGAAAATGGTGGGCGCTACCAACGGTTTTATCCGCCTTCCTTATGTGGTGGAGGGCTTCATTCTGGGTATGCTGGGCGCGGTGATCGCCTTTGGCCTGGAATGGCTGCTGTATAACTGGATGCTCACAGAGCTTGCCAAGGTGGATACCCTGCAGCTGTTCAGCTTCGTGGCATTTGAAGAGCTGCTGATCCCCATGGTGGCGATCTTTGCCGGTGCCGGCCTGTTTGTCGGTATCGTTGGCAGTTGGACTTCCATCCGTAAGTTTATGAACGTATAACCCCGTTAGCAAGGAGAATTAGTTTGAAGAACAAAAAATTATGGGCATCTTTGATGGCCGGTCTTCTGGCAGCCATCATGCTTTTGAGCCTG
>JAGBEM010000216.1 GCA_017936985.1 Oscillospiraceae bacterium | reverse complement strand
CGCCGAGTCGATCTTTCAGATACCGCTCCACCAGCCGGTGGATATTGAGCGGAGAAATCCACGGGCTTTCTGCATCCTTGATCTCCTTCGCAGCCGTATAATTGGATAGATCGAAGCCGAACAGGGCACGCTCTTCATCTTCCAACTTGCTCAGTTCCTGCATCCGGCGAACTTCGTTGTCCGCCATCTGCTCCAGCTTGATCCTGCGTTCCTCATCGGTTAGGACGGTGCTCACAGCTATCTGCTCGATCTGGGCACCGATCGCACCAAGCACTTCCTCACATTCTCCAATGCTACGCTCAAAGATGCCAATTCTCATGAGACAGCGGGAGTAGATGTCTGCATCCACCGTGTCCGCCGTAATTATATTATAGATGTTAACAGCCTCGCTCTTCTGGCCACGTCTGTCGATACGACCAATACGCTGCTCGATACGCATCGGGTTCCACGGCAGATCATAGTTGATCATAGTGTCGCAGAACTGGTAGTCGAGACCTTCTGATCCGACTTCAGTGAAGAGCAGAATATCCAATGCATCGGGGTCACTTTTGTCCAGCTCAAATCTTTCACGGAGCGCCCGGCGGTCATCATCCTTGATGCTGCCATTGATCTGCGCTACCCTATAATTGAGTGCGCGGATCTTTCTCTCGAGATAGGAAAGCGTATGCCGGAAGGAGCTGAACAGAATGATCTTATTGTTGTCCTGCTTCTGCTTTTCATCAATGATCTTCAGTATGCTTTCCAATTTCGGGTCTTCCTCCGGAAGCATATCAGCAAGATTTAGGACGTGCTGCGCCAGCGACATCAGTGTTGATGTCGCCTTTGCGTCTAAATCGTATTCATCAAGATCGACGTCTGGGTCTTCGACCATCTGGTCAAAGCGCCGTGTGATCAGATCGCGAATATGGGGTGCCAGACCGAAAATGCAGCTGGCCGCCTGACGTCGGATCGTGCTCATCATAAACGGAATGCTCCGCACATTGTGCAGTTTGGCAAGCGCGTCAAACTCGAACTTCAGTAGTTCATTGTGCAGATCATATTGCTGCGGCGTGAAGCTGGTCTCAACTGTGTAGGAACGTCGAATGCAGAAATCCTGAATATCCTTCCTGCGCGTGCGGTTGAGCATGGTATTGAAACTATGTAGCGATTCCACATCGGATACGAGCTTTACGCGGGCTTCACGGGAAATATCCGGCTGCGCCAGTCGCTCAAGAATATCTACGTACAGCGGGTTTTTGGCAACAACATTTTCGCCCCACTGTGTGGATTTGATGTTCGTGAGCTCCGCGATTGCGGTTTCTCGCCATCCTTCGCCTGCACCTCGGATGGCGTGGGAGCAGCGATAAATGAATTCGTTGGGCCGAGACATCATGCGGAATACATCCTTGTCCATGATGACATCTGGCCGGAGAAGGTTCATCAGAGTGAAAAGATCATCATCGCTGGTTTGTAGCGGAGTGGCCGTCAGCATCACGACAGCGTCCGCGTGCTCGCAGAAGTACCGGACGCATTTGTAAGCATATGCCTTGTCCTTATCCAAGCTTCCGTTGCGAATATGATGCGCTTCATCGATGATTACGAGATCGAAATGCGGAGCAGGGTCAAGATCAAGCAGTCCATATTGCCTGCCTCTGCGATGCTCTTCGCCCTCATATACGCGACCGTCCAGTATAGAATAAGGAATGATTGCTTTGTTGTACCTGACTGGCCATTCTTCATCCCGATGGGTATCGGAAATGGCCTGCCGCAGGATAGCGCCGTCCAGCGGAATGAAGTCTTCATCAAACCGCCGCATCTCCAATTCCCACTTGCGCTCCGCAACCAGAGGTTTCGGGCAGATGATCAGAATGTTGTCCAGTTCGTTTCTGGCTTCCAGTTCCTTGATGATCAGGCCTGCCTCAATCGTTTTACCAACACCGACGCTGTCCGCTATCAAAATCCTCGGCTCATCGGATTTAATGAGCTTCAGTGCTGGCCGGAACTGATACGGAACAAAAACAATTCTGGCTGCGTTAAGTGAATACAGGTTGCCTGCAGAAGGATTGTTGATCTCATAGGCGGTCAGATTACTCTGCAGCGTACTGAGGTCGATCCAGCTGTAAGCTGGGGCCGCGTCGATCTTCTGGACCTGTCCGTCGTAAAACGTCTTGATTTCTCCGTCGACGAACACCTCATATTTCTTCGTACCGCCAACATCTGTAACAGAAAACACCATGCCCTTGGTGTCGGGATCACCAGTCAGGAATACGCGATCCCTTTCTTGGATATCTCCAGCCGCTGCAACCGGCTCTGGCTGCTTGACCGTTACCGGCTCTTCCTCAAACACCGCAGAAAAGTCCGTGTTTCCTACTGCGCTTTTGAAATCGTTGATGCCCTGCGTATATTTGTTTGTCACCATCACATTCTCGAAGAACGCGAGGATCGTATCCAAGTCTCGCAGGACGATATCTTTATCCGCAATGGCTCCGGCAAGATGAGCCCAGTTATTGCGTACTTTCATCATGTCACGAACGCATTGCCGGTCGCGGGTGGGAAGATAGGCAAACGCACGCATGTCATACCATGATTTATCTGCCACGCGAAGCATAGCCGCAAGATCGAGATCTTCCAGCTTCGAGTAACCGTTTTCCTCGGCGTATTGCTTCTGCGTAAAGGACAGATTGTCCATGACGCAAACCTGCCACCAGTCCTTGCTCACGCGGGGAAGCATTTTGCCAAGCCATGCACAGAGCTCTTTTGTAGCTGCGTGCAGATACTCATGCATTTTGCTGACGATAACTTGTTCGTTCATCTGCGTTTCTTCCTTTTCTATCTATTACTGAAAGAATCCGTCGCTTTCAAAGATGTGGTTCAGCTCATCGTTGCTGGCGCAGCGGGACACCTTATCGCGGATGGAGCTCTTGGACATATCCAGACGGAATGCCCGCTCCTTGCCCACAGAATCCCGTTGCATCCGAATGAGCTGAATTCTGCCGACACCGGGATTCTGCCGGGCATACTCAGCAAATCCCTTTGCCTTCCCCAGATTGTCCACCCTCGTCGGATCATGTGGTTCCAGAATATCTACGACATAATCAGGACCATCACGCCGGATGATCAAGAAATCCGGGTATGTGGGCTTCTTTTCGCCGTCGGTCTCATACGGGATGCATAGCGCCCACGAGCCTCTCGACGGGTTACGCAGCCAGCAAACGAAATCTTCCCGCTGTTCCTCCTCGGCTATGACCTTGCGCTCCCAGCCGTTCAGATTGATGAGCGCGGTGCCGGAATCGTCTACGAACAGATGGTTCCTATAGAGGACGCCTTCCATTTCATGCGGAACGCGAATGGTCTCCGGCAGACGGAAGTTATGCTTACTGATGATATCGCCGTCCGAAACGATGTCATCATACTTCTTTTTGAATTTCTCCGGCAGGGAGACAGTGCGGCGGCGATTCGCGTCGTTCAGATCATGGAACTTCTGCTGCGCGCAATCGTTCAGCGCGTTCATGCAATCCACATTCGCCGCGAAGATGATGACCTGAATCTTCAGATTCAGAACGTCATCCTCATCGTAATACCGGTTCACATAGGCGTTCCCGACGCCTTCATTGCCGAGGCGCGTTTCCGCCAAGCGGAACTGCCGCTCGATGTCGGTATCCGTGGTAGAGAAAAGATCGTGGATCGCGTAGTCGTCGATCGACCGTCCAAACACATCAAATATCTGTGCGCTCAGTTTGAACTGAAGCACCTGTCCGGCAAGGTCGTCATATACGCCCTGACGTTTCAGCAAGCCGATGTGCTCATGAATCTTTTCGACGATATCGGAAATGACCGTTTCCTTCGCGTCCATGTCGATACGGGTCTGCGTCAGGAAACGAGCCAGCGCGTACATGGATTTGAGATAATCGGTGATGCGCACTCTGCGCACGTTGTATGTCAGAAGTCCTGCGTCATTGATGGCCTTCACCACAGCTTCACGGTCAATGTCCGGGTAATCCTGCGGCAGGGTTGCCGAGGCAGGAGTAATCGGAGGAGGCGTGACCGGCTGTGTGACCGTGGTTGTCTGTGTCGGAGCAGTGGGTGCTGCGGGCGCTGTTCCTGCCGTTTGTGCCGCAGGAATCTGTGATGCGGGCTGCTGCGATACCACAGGAGTTACCGACGTTGTTTCTCCGCGCGGCTGTTCCGGCGGATTGTCTCCAAATCCGGGCAGGTCAAACAGTGTAAGCTGATTGGGATCCGTAACGCGCGTCCTACCGGGCTGGCGCGGCTGAGACTGATATGTAGGCCGAAGGCTCAAGGTATCGTAGTTATCGTATCCCATTTCTTCGGCTTCGATATCTGTAGGGATCGTTGCACCTTCTTCGTCCTGCAGCGCCTTCACGACATCATAGACGGTTGCCTCATTAAACTGCGGCAGATACAGATGCACGTCGTTCAGCGTCTCGTCCACGTTGATGTGCTGCTGAGTGGGTGTACGCACCATTCTTCCGAGAAGCTGAGCAATATAGGTATAATCCACGGCACGACGGAAAGACATCATGGTCTCCGCTCTGGGGCAGTCCCAGCCGGTGGAAAGTGTTTCTTTGAAGAAAACGACCTTGATTCGCTTGTCATCTGCAATACGGGACGGCTCACAATACGGCACGTCCAGACCGCCGATCTGATGGTAGAAGTTCCTTCACCAAAAGCATGAACAACTTGGCCTTCCAAGAATCGGTCTCCAAGACGTTCCTCAATGATCCGCAGGCATTCATCCAGATCTGTTGTGGAAATCTGATGTGCGGTACCGTTTTGCACCTGAATGACAAAGATCGGATTCACCTGTCCATAGTGCTGCTCGTAGCAATACTGGTACCAGTGATCCCATTTGCTTTTCCATTCATCCGTAGCAGCCTGCAGTACGGCCATATCGTTGCCAGCATGCTCCGGATATGTAATGACGATCCGATCCTTCAGCAAGCCGGAAGCTCGGACTTCATCTGCTGTCGTTTTCACGTAGTGTGTGGTCGACTGAATGCCCTCTGCCAGCCGGTTGAAGCGCTGCGGAGTCGCAGTCATGCCAATCACTACTGGCATTGGCGGCAGATTGTCCGCGTCAGAGCCTTTCAGGAACTTCTGCATGATGGTGGTGTTTTTGGTCAGGTCTCTTGCCCCTTACGCACCGCGATGGGCTTCATCGATGATGAAATACAGCCGGTCAGCTTTCTCTCTCACTGTGTTGGCCAGCGTCTCCCAGATGGTATACTGCCGTCCGTCAGAGTGCTTGGTCAGGTTGCTGGATTTGGACAGCTTCTGTGTGTTCAGGAAATAGATATGGCCATCCTCCAGAACTTCCATATCAAAAGAATCGTCGCTGATCGTAACGCACTGATTCAGTCGGATCTTGTCTGCCTTCAGGTCGATCTTCAGCCGCGACTGTTCATTGAGCTGCGGAGAATCTGACAACCAGATAAAAAATGCCTCATTCTGATCTGGATACAGCTCGTCTCCATAGTAGATCGCCTCGATCAGCGCCGACATCACGATTGTCTTGCCTGCACCGGTGGGAGCAGTATAGGAAACTACCTGTGGTGTGTGGGTACTGTGGTAATTGCCCAGCGCGGTGGCCACGCTTTGACGCAGTCTGGCAAGCGCCGTCTTCTGGAACGGGAATACCTCAACTTTCATATTCGCTTACCTCCTTGCTGCGTTGATACGGAAATTATCGAGATAGTCCCGGTAGAGTTGGTAGCTTTCCTTGACATCCAGTCCGGCGATCATATCACGATAGCCGGATTCGGAATCCGTGATGATGAACACGGTCTCGATTTCCGGATGCTCATCCAACTTCTCGGCAAAAGCCATATACGCTTTCTCATCCACCAGTACGGCGAACTTGTTCTCCGGCAGGATCAGCATCTCCAATTGTTCCTCACCAATAGTTGGACAGGCACCATGCGCACCGGCCTTCATCCACAATGTGGGCAGCATCTCCTTAAACTGTCTGCCAAGTGCGACGGCATTTTTGTCGAGGAAGCCGAGCTTGAAGAACGCTGCGTTTGCCTTAAAGCCGTCTGACATGGGAATATCACTGCCGAGATAGTTGCCCTTGAGGGGGGGGTGCCGTTCACATCATGTCCTTCGATAGAACAGACGGTGCGCGGCCATGTGACATAGTGGGCGATGCCGAGCTGTTCCCATTCATCATCACCGGGTTTGAGGCCACGTTTTGCCATCTCCTTTGCCTCCGCATCGGAAACCTCATTGTTTGTGACAAGGATGCAGCGACGTCGTCCGCCATCTTCGGCGTTGAGAAGATTAACTGCATGCAGAGTTGTTCCTGATCCTGCGAAGAAATCGATTACTATTGCATTGGGCTTTTCACGGACAAACAAATCGAGGCAGTCATGAACAGCATACAAGGATTTGGGATATGTGAATGGGCTATTGGGTAGAAACTTTTTCATCAACAGTGTTCCATAAGTACTTGCATCATGGTAAGGCATATTCCATATGGTTCCAGGCTTCACGGTATTTATTGTGTCTTCTGTTGATT
>JAGBEM010000215.1 GCA_017936985.1 Oscillospiraceae bacterium | reverse complement strand
GCAGCGGTCCACACCGCTGGTGTTGATCTCCATACCCTTTCCCTTGCGGATCAGCACCTTCATGATCTCAGCCACCAGGTCCCGGTGGTTATCCAGAATAATGGGGGCGTGGGTAGGGTGGCTCCGGGCCTTGCTCAGGTAGGTCAGGTGCCCCAGAACATCAAAATCCTCATGGGCTTGCACACAATCCAGCGTAGTCTGCAGATAGACCTGTTCCGCCTCCAATACAGTCTTTCCCTCCCAGAAGGGCGGATAGTACACATCCAGATCCTCAGCAAAATGGACAGAGCCAATGATAAAATCGTATGCTCTTCCCCGGGCACTTCGGGCTGCAAGATCCTTGTTCTGAGGCAGCATGCCGAACTCCATGCCCAGCCGCAGCTTCAGATCCGGCGGGCAAAGATGGCTGTAGGCTTCTTCATAGTCCGCAACAGTGAACTGAAAGCAGGCAGAATCCCGGAGCGGATCATCATCCATATGGTCGGTAAAGCAAATTTCTTGCAGACCAGCTGCCCGTGCAGCAGCGAGCATCTGCTCCGGCGTATCGTGACCGTCAAAGGATACGGTGGAGTGCATATGATAATCAAACATAGTCTATTTCCTCCCAGAATTGCCGGAATGCTGTAGGCAAAGCGGCGTTTTTGTTGATTTCAGCAGCTGACATCCAGACAAACTCTCCAGTAGGCTCGGCTACTTCGATATACGTCCCAAACATATCCCACTGAATGTGGGTGAAAATATGCTTCTTTTCGGATTGACGCAGCAGCTGCCGGGGGCGAAGTCCCATAGCTTCCACCGCATTCAGCGCCGCCTGGGCATCCAGATGCCCGGGCAAATTCGGAAATTGCCAAAGACCGGCAAGCAAGCCGTTATTCGGCCGCTTCTGGAGGGCAAATTTCCCGTCACAGGACAGTATCAGCACCGTCATTTTCTCTTCCCGGCGGCCTTTTTTCGGCAGCTTTACCGGATATTTTTCCGCTGTGCCGTTTTTTGCGCCACGGCAAAATGCCTGGCAGGGACAATTCTCGCAATCCGGTTTCCGGTTTGGGCCGCAGACCGTAGCGCCCAACTCCATCAGTGCCTGGGTAAAATCCCCGGCGTCCTTGGGGTAGATTTCCTCCAAAGCCCTCCGGACGGCAGTTTTATATGCCGGAAGATCGATGGGTGTTGCATCCTCTGTCAGCCGGGAAATGACACGCAGTACATTTCCATCCACCGCGGGAGTGGGCATATCGTAAGCAATGGAACAAATAGCACCGGCGGTGTATTCCCCAATGCCAGGCAGTGCAATGATCTGCTCGTAGGTTTTGGGAAAAACGCCGCCATGGTGCTCCATGATGACCTGAGCGGCTTTTTTTAAGTTGCGTACACGGCTATAGTAGCCCAAGCCCTCCCAGAGCTTGTGCAGCGCATCGTCATCGCACCCGGCAAGGTCTTCGATGGTGGGAAGCGCTTGCAAAAAGCGGACATAGTATCCCTTGACCGCCTCCACCCGGGTCTGCTGGAGCATGATCTCGGACAGCCAGATGTGGTAAGCTTCCCTGTCCTGCCGCCAGGGCAGATCCCGCTTATTTTTCCGGTACCACGGCAGCAACGCCTGGGGAAGTTCCGTTAAGATATGCTCCATGGTCACCGTTCCTTTCGTTTTTCTACATTCTACAACAGTGCCGACAGAAATGTCAATACAGGCCATGATCCGCCACCAGCGGAAAAATCTGAAAAAATATTTCATTTTTTAAAAAAAGGACTTGCATTTTAAAAAGTGCTGTGCTAATATATACAGGCGCTTCACGGAAGCGACATGCGCCGATAGCTCAGTTGGATAGAGTGACTGACTACGAATCAGTAGGTCGGGGGTTCGAGTCCCTTTCGGCGTACCAAGAGTAACAAATCCGAACTTTTTACCAGTTGGTGAAGGGTTCGGATTTGTTGTTTATTTCTGACAGGTAATTCCGGGTAGGACAGGTCCTATCCGGAATTTTGCTTTTTATGGTAAGCACATTGCAAATTCATAAAAAATGCAATACAATTTAAAGAGGGTCGGTTTTTTAAAAAGCCGAATCCGGACCACATTTTTGCCTGGAAAGTTATTTGATTACATATTTTGCTGTGGTTTTCTGAACATATTACATCCTTGATTACATAATTTCCCCGTATCTTACCTCATAATCAACGCCAGCAAATTTTCTCACCAAAGTGCGTTATCAAAATGCGCCACCTTACTGTCGCAGATTCGATAGTAAGATGGCGCAATTGGTATTTAGGAGATTATTTAATAAAAAGGTCTCCACTGATACGGCTGTAATCGATTTGCTGGTTATCCCGCAGGGCCTCTTCACCTGCGTGATAGGACGAGAATTCGTCCACCAACACATACAACCACGAGTGGATCTCGCCGTCGTCCGTGCGGTAGATCATTCCGGGCACACCGCAGTCACCGGTGAGTCTGTGAATGCCTTTGTCCAGCGAGCCATATGGGAAACGATTGAGCGAGATGTTGCGGAAGGCCGCCGTGCGACTAAGGATGACGCAGAATAAAGGGTAATATCTGGAAAGGACCGTTGAAACGCAAAAGCTTTTCAACGGTCCTTTTGTATGCGGTTAGAATCATCGATCAAACAGAAAATGCAACCAGTACGATATCTTTGCCGGTTTTCTTGCTGAGAAGTGCTTCCAGCTCTGTGATTCTGGCCAGGGCCTCGGTATCGTTGCTCAGTTCCGCGTATTTTATGGGGCTGTATGCCACCAAAGCGACATCCTTACCGGTTTTGGCGGCCAGTTCCTTTTCCAATGCGGTGATGGACTCCAGCAGATCCTGTCTGCCGTTTAGATTTGTGTAGCTATTCATTTCAATTCTCCTTTTTTAATCAAATACGTACATTCCAAAAAGCCCCAAAAGGCCGTCGCCACAATCATAGTCCATGCCGCACGTATCTGCCAGCTTTTTTACAAAAACACAGTAAGCGGACATACAGGAGTATTTCAGATCCGGGAACTGACAAGGCAGCCCCTGAGTCTGGGCGCAGGGGGTGCAAAGTGCGCAGCCACTGGCGCCAACAATCAGCCCTCGGTGTCCGCGTTCACGCATTCGCTTTACGACATGAAGCTCTGCTGTATTGTGAGCTTTTTTTGCATACATGATCGCAGGCACATCGGAATAGTCGGAAATTTCCCAGATGGTCTGCAGCACAAGTGCCTTTTTGTGGGTCAAGATCCGCTGCTTCATTTCCTCTGGGCTGCCGCAATCCGGTGGGCAAGAATAATTGGCACCATACTGACCGCACAGGTTCTCTTCGCAGTAGGGGCGGAAGGAGGAGTCAAAAATAATCTCCTTCGTATCCACGATAGCCGCCGCGGCAAAGCCTTCCTCAATGGCGCATTGGATTATTTCCTGTTCTGTCACAAAAATCACCTCGGTATTATAATACATTCCAGAGCATCGGAAGTCAAGAAAAGCCGGGCGCCTGGGCACCCGGCTCAAAAAGGTTAGTTGTAGTCTACGATGCTGTGGCTGCTGCCGTAAATGCCCAGCCAGACATTGCCGCCGGTGAGCTGGTAAGCGTAGTGATAAGCAAATGCCTTGGCTTCGCTTGCATCCAAAGCATTGTCGGACAGAGCATCGTCAGCCCATGCCTGCCAGAGTTCGGCATAGTCGCCTGCCAGGTCAATGCCGTAGCCGTAATACTTTAGCACCTGTGCGTCT
>JAGBEM010000214.1 GCA_017936985.1 Oscillospiraceae bacterium | reverse complement strand
GGTCACAGTATCACTGTGGAGTTTGACCACCCTGTTGCCTTGCAGATCGACGGTGAGACAGTGCTGAATGTATCAAAGTACCAGGTACAAAGCGGCGCGTACTAATTTTTGTGTGGTGATTTTGGAATGCATAGAGTGTTGAGAAAAGACCAGGTTTTGACGATCCCGAACATGCTGAGTGTTTTTCGTTTGGCGCTGATCCCGGTGATCCTGTGGCTCTATTGCAAAAAGCAGGAGTACAAATGGGCGGTAGGCACTATCGTTTTGTCAGGTGTGACAGATGTGATAGACGGCTTTATTGCCCGGAAATGGAATATGGTTTCGGACTTCGGTAAGATTCTGGATCCCATTGCGGATAAGCTGACACAAGGTGCTGTGCTGCTTTGCCTGACGATGAAGCATAAGCTGATGATCCTGCTGATCGTTTTCTTTGTCATCAAGGAGGTATGTATGCTCCTGATGGGGTATATGGCGATCCGAAAGAAGGACAGTGTCAACAGTGCCAAGTGGCACGGTAAGGTCAATACGGTCCTGCTTTACGCAACCATGATCCTTCTGATTCTGTTCCCGGGAATGCCCCAGTGGGGTGCGGATGCACTGATCATGTGCTGTATCGCATTTATGATGTATTCCCTTGCAAGCTATGCGCTTTTTTACAGGAAACTGCTGCGTACCGGAAAGTGAGGGATATTTATGCTGAAGCGAACCATTACCGGTGCGTTTATCACCGCGGCGATCTACGCAGTTTTATATTTTTCCAATATCCCGGGTGTTCTGCTGTGCGCCGTCGCTGTGATCGTGGCATTTAGCGTTTATGAGCTCTGCCATGCCACAGATCTTTCCGGAAACGAAGCGTATTTAACCTTAACACTTCTGTGCAGCGTAGGACTAACCCTATGGGATATGCCATTTTATAGGCAGATCATTCAGGTTGTGCTGCCGTTGGCGGCAATCGGCGCTGTGGTGCTGATGCTTCTCGGAAAGCGCTGCTCATTGCAGCATCCGGTAAAAGCAGCTGTGCTGACGCTGTTTGTGGTGCTGCTTTTTCCTTGGAAAGCACAAGCTGATCAGCAAGGTCAGCCCCAACAAAACCGTGGAAGGCGCAATCGGTGGAACACTGTTTGCGATTTTATTTATGATGTCCTTTGGCCTATGTCTGGATCACAGGTTTGCCCTTGCGATCAACTATAAGCTGCTGGCTATTTACGCGGCAGCTGCCTCCGTAGTAGGACAGTTTGGCGATCTGGCACTGTCAGCCGTGAAGCGGGTCTGTGCCATCAAGGACTTTGGCAATATATTTCCCGGCCACGGCGGTATGCTGGACCGGTTTGACAGCCATCTGTTTGCAGTGGCATTCACACTCGTTTTCTGTTACACAACAGGCGGATATATATTATAGGAGAGACAAATGAAGAAATATCGTGCGGGTATTGATATCGGTTCTACCACAGTGAAGCTGGTGGTGCTGGATGAAAATGAACAGATCCTGTTTGGGGAATACCGCCGCCATCATGCCCACACGCAGCAGACTTTGGCGAAGCTGCTGAAGGAGGCACAGCTGCAACTTGGAGAGTGCGCCCTGCAGCTGAAGATCACCGGTTCCGGCTCCATCAACCTGGGAAAGGCTATGAACATTGGCTTTGTGCAGGAGGTGGTGGCTGTGGCTACCGCGCTGCAAAAGGTAGCACCCCAGACCGATGTGGCCATCGAGCTGGGCGGTGAGGACGCCAAAATCATCTATTTTAAGGGCGGTCTGGAGGAGCGGATGAACGGTGTCTGTGCCGGTGGCACCGGCTCGTTCATCGACCAAATGGCAGCGCTGCTCCAAACGGATGCAAAAGGGCTGAATGAAGAGGCTGCCAATTATAAACAGATCTATCCCATTGCAGCCCGGTGTGGTGTGTTTGCCAAGACGGATATCCAGCCCCTTATCAACGAGGGAGCGACCAAGGCAGACCTTGCCGCATCCATATTCCAGGCAGTAGTAAATCAGACCATATCGGGACTTGCCTGCGGAAAGCCCATCCGGGGAACGGTTGCGTTTTTGGGTGGTCAGCTGCATTTCCTGCCGGAACTGAAAAAAGCTTTTGTCCGTACCCTGAAGCTGACACCGGAAACCACAGTGGATCCGGAGAACTCCCATCTGTTTGCCGCTATGGGCGCTGCATTGGAAAGCGGAAAAGCTCAGTCCGTCCGGATAGATGACTTGATCGCACGGCTGGAGCATGGCGTAAAGGTCTCCTTTGAGATGCCCCGGCTACCGGCCCTCTTTGCGGATCAAGCCGAGTACGATGCTTTTTGCCAGCGCCATGCCGCAGCAATTGTCCCCAAAGCAAACCTTCTTTCCTACGAAGGGGAATGCTTTTTGGGAATCGATGCTGGCTCTACCACTACGAAGATGGCGCTGATTGGAAAACGTGGGCAATTACTGTGGTCCTTCTATGCGAACAACCAAGGCAGTCCCATTAAAACAGCAATGGGTGCCATTGCGGATCTTCGCAAACAGCTTCCGGCAAATGCCAAGATCGTCCGTTCCTGTTCTACCGGCTACGGAGAAGCACTACTCAAATCCGCCTTTTCTCTGGATGAGGGAGAGGTGGAGACCGTTGCCCACTGTACAGCAGCCTCCTTTTTT
>JAGBEM010000213.1 GCA_017936985.1 Oscillospiraceae bacterium | reverse complement strand
CTACGCCTCCGCTGAGAGCATCGTGCTGGATGTACCCCCTCCCCATTTGGATGTGGACGTCGCCCTGACCAGCACCCGCAATCCCACCATGACCGATGCGGTCATCCGCGCGGACGGCAGCATTTATCTGAAGTTCGACCATCTGATGACGGTGGACAGCGTCCTTCACAACGCGGTTACGGTCACTCTGGGCGGCGAAGCGCTGACCGGCACGCTGGAGGCGGTGAATCCGACGGTCACCGCCCTTGGCATCAAGCAGGCGGCGCTGGATACCAATATTCAGCCCGGGCTGGAGGCGGCCGGCGTGTTCCGCTTCGTCCCCGATGACGTCCTCCTTGCGGGTATGACCGTGGAGGTCACCGTGGACGGAAGTGTTCTGGGCTACAACGGTCTGCCCATGCTGAGCGGTTGGTCTGACCGCCTGACCGTACCCGAACAGGATGCCGCCCTGACCCTTATGTCTGTGGAGCGCATCTGGGCAGATGGCATCTATCTCGAGATCGGCGACAGCTATACCCTGTGCGGGGACGACTGGTACGCCGTGTTCAGCGACGGCTTCGGTACCGAGAAAAAACGCACGGACATCGATATCGAGTGGTACAGCAACAATGAATCGGTGGCTCTTGTGGACGAAACGGGTAAGATCACCGCTGTCGGTGGTGGCATCGCCTCCATCATCGGTGAATACGATGGCTATACCATCGTGTTCGGCGTCAGCGTGACACGGGCACCCATCCTCGCAGACGCGGCTGAAAATGACGTCAGATTCTGCCGCGATCTGAATCTGGTGCTGGGCAAGGCCTGTTATATGTGGAGCTCGGCCGCCAACTTCCGTCTGGATGACCCCATGGAGGGTGACGAGAAGTATATGCCCGTGGCATGGCGCGTCAAAGAAGCCGGCGTCGTTCAGGCAGAGGGAACGGTTCCTGACGGCGAGACTTCCGTCAAGATCATCTATACGCCCACCGCCCTCGGCACACTGACCGGTGAGATCGACTATCAGAAGTATGTCTATACGGATGGCCGATGGGTAGCCTCCGGCAGCCCGGAAACGGCTGTTCGGAACATCCCTGTTACCGAAGCCATCGGCCTGACCCTCCATACCGCGCCCAAGATCGTTAACCCCGGAGAGGCTCTCGACCTTTCTGCCATGCGGATCGGCATTGCCCTCGGCGACGGCTCGGTTTCGACGGTAGGCTATGACAAGCTGGCTTCCTACGGCATCGGCATGAATCTGAATCACGGTGACACGCTGGATGAGAATGACACAGTACTGATCCTGACCCACGCGCGTACCGGTATCACCCTTACGGTTGAATTGCAGGCCGGAGACGGCGATCCCGTTCACATCTGCAAAGATCACCTGACCAAGGTGGACGCCAAGGGTGCCGACTGTACCGTGGACGGCAATATCGAATACTACGAATGCTCCTGCGGTAAGTATTTCGCGGATGCTGCCGCTTCCGTGGAGATTACCGATAAGGACAGCGTGGTAATCAAGGCATCCCACGACTATGGCACTCTTGTCGATGAGGTTCCTGCTGTTCATACCGCAACCGAACTGAAGGCAGGTATGAAGGCCCACTACTTCTGCGATAAGTGCGGCGCCTACTTCACCGCAGAAAAGGTCCAGACCACCGAGGTTGCCCTGATCATCCCTGCACCTACTCACAATTATGCAAACGTGAATGGCTACAAGGAAGCTGACGGTCATGCTGATACCTGCTCCTGCGGTGCTCACAACACCGTAGTCGGACATACTCCCGATATTCCTGCGGCAACCGAAACCGAGGATCAGAAGTGTTCTGTTTGCGGCTATGTGATAGCAACTGCTACTGGTCACATTCACAAGGATCATCTGACCAAAGTGGAAGCCAAGCCTGCCGACTGCACCGTAGACGGAAACATCGAATACTACACCTGCTCTTGCGGTAAGTGGTACAGCGATGCAACTGCTTCTGTCGAAATCACCGACAAGGGCAGCGTAGTTATCAAAGCATCCCACGACTATGGCACTCTTGTCAACGAGGTTCCTGCTGTTCATACAGCCACCGAGCTGACAGCAGGTATGAAGGCCCACTACTTCTGCGATGAGTGCGACACCTATTTCACCGCTGAAAAGGTCCAGACCACCGAGGCTGCCCTGATTATCCCTGCACCTACTCACAATTATGCAACTGTGAACGGCTATAAGGAAGCAGACGGCCATGCTGATACCTGCTCCTGCGGCGCTCACGATACCGTAGTCGGACATACTCCCGATATTCCTGCGGCAACTGAAACGGAAGATCAGAAGTGCTCCGTCTGCGGCTATGTGATGGCAACTGCTACTGGCAAGTCTGCCTATCTCGTCACCGTCGTTGGCAGCTATGCTTCCATCACCGGTGGTGGTGAATACGAGGCTGGCAAAACCGTTACCGTTTATGCCGGTTCTCGCAGCGGCTATAGCTTCAACGGCTGGACTTCCTCTGATGTGACCATAACCAATGCAACCAGCGCGACCGCTTCTTTTGTAATGCCTGATCATGCTGTCACAGTGACAGCAAATTGGACGAAGAACAGTTCCAGTGGTGGCGGTGGCAGTTATGTCCCCGTTACCTATACCAACACGGTGGCAGCTACCAAGAATGGTGCAGTGTCCGTCAATCCGAAGTCCGCGGAGAAGGGTGAAACCGTTACTGTAACTGTCGTTCCCGATAAGGGATACACCTTGGAGACTCTGACTGTCACCGACAAGAACGGCAAGGAGCTCGAGTTGACCAACAAGGGCGATGGCAAGTACACATTCAAGATGCCTGCGTCCAAGATCACGGTTACTGCCACGTTCATGGATGACAATACCATGCTGAACTTCTTCGTAGACGTCACCGCTGACGCTTACTACTACGATGCGGTTCTGTGGGCAGCCAAGGAAGACATCACCAATGGTACCAGCGCCACCACCTTTGGCCCGAACGATCCCTGCACCCGTGCGCACATGGTTACCTTCCTGTGGCGTGCTGCCGGTTCTCCCGAGCCTGTCGGCAAAGATTGCCCCTTCGTTGATGTGGCTGAAGATACCTACTATGCAAAGGCAGTTCAGTGGGCATACGAGCAGGGAATCACTGGAGGTACCAGTGCTACTACTTACAGCCCGGATGAAACCTGTACCCGTGGCCAGATGGCAACCTTCCTCAGTCGCGTGGCTGATGGTAAGCCTGTGAGTGACAAGGTCATCTTTGCTGATGTCAATGCTGATAAGTATTACGCAAAGGCTGTCCAATGGGCTTATGAGCAGAAAATCACCGTGGGTACCAGCGCTACGACCTTCAGCCCCAATGATCCCTGCACCCGCGCGCAGATGGTGACCTTCCTCTATCGCTATTTCATGAAATGATCCTGGAGAAGTGGAGGGGACATCGTTCCCCTCCACTTTACTTTCGTTTGTACAGTTTCAAAAAGGGGGAAGTTTATTATGAGAAAACAAATGTTGGTAGATGAGGGAAAATTGGATGTAGTTGAAAAGAATCTTTCAGCCTTCTTTGCTGCTCTTAGCTCGGAACATGATCTTATACCATATTATGGTTTCGCTATGGAGGGGCAAACCCGGCTAAAAAGCATACCTCTGCGCCCAGATGCAGTAGAGTTGTACCCACCTCATTTAGAGGTTACGGCTACAGCATTCAAAATGGGAGGAACTCCAATCCAAAGGATAGATTCTAATACATTTTATCGTGCCTATCGAAGCCAGAGTCCTATTGAATTTGATGTAGTCACAGCAAAAAAATACCTTGGTGATATTCTTGACCCAATACAGAATGAAGCAGAGGGATTGTCTGGATCACATATGGTAATGAATCCCCCAGCTTTTCCAGTGGCATTTCCGTGCAGCGTAATTGTTGATGGGGAAACCATAATTGATTATCTCCTTCTACGTACGAAGCGAATTGAGGATGATGGAACTGTTATTGTCACGAATGATGAGCAAAAAAACTTCAATTTTAAAGTCACTCTTATGGTAAATGCCGAAACAACCAGTCTCAACTTAATGGTTACTCCTGTAAATCCTTCCAATACGGAGTCTCTGCATTATAGACTGTTTTTGAAAAAAGCCGTGTCTGCAAAAAATATAGCTCTAAAATCATTGAGGCATAATGCCATTATCATTTCTTCAAAAGCCAATCTGCTACCACACGACTGGGAAAAATTAGACACCGAAATTGAGTTTTTGCAAAGAGTGGTTGCAATTGAGAACTACTTCCAGATAGCACTTGTTATTCCGGAAGAAATTACATTGAATGACCATCGTATAATTGATCGCCTTTATTCGATGATCATTGCTGGCGAATATTGCGGAACTTGTAGTCGGTTTACAATGTCGTTTGAGCTGTCACCAGACCTTAGAAATTCAATTAGTGATCTTGGAGACAGGGCTTGTGGCTTTGCCTATAATATGGATGCGGAAGTCAATTTGTTCAATCAAAAGCTAAGATTTCGTATGATTAGGAAAATCGATTGTCTACGCCTTGAGAGTTTCAAAAAAGTGCAGTCTAAGCTTGATGTGCTCGATGATGGAGACATATTGAAAATTGCGTTTATTAGCGGCACAGATGATTTGAATGCGCGTTATTCAGATATGTTTTATTCCGAAGAAGTAGAAAAACAACTTTTTCAGCCTTCGGTATCTGAAACAGAAGATGAATTGGGTTGTGATCAAGATGGTGTAAAATGACAATGATAATATCCAGTCAAGATTAAACTACACCACCGATTGATACTCTACCATTGACTGATGCATTTTAAGATGCTTTGATGTCATCTATCGTGTTGGTGCTATAACGAAGTATGCGAGAACTCCTTGGGGTCCGATTAAGCGGCGCTTAATGCAGTGAGCGAAGCGAGTTGCCGTCCTCACTATTTCCAGGATTCCGCACATCTAAAGTGTTAGGTTATCACAAGTCGGGGCAAGCTGCACATCGCTTGCTCCGACTTTTTATATATGTATATCAGAAAGGCACGCTTTTCAGCGTGTCTTTCTGACAAATCTTTTGTGCGCATCCCCTCACACCAGTTCCACGGCAGTGCCGGCGCGGCGGAGGGCTTTGGAGTAGTAAACGGCCATGGCGCGGACCAGGGCAGCGGTATCAGCCTCGCCGGCCAGCTCGCAGGCGGAGTGCATGGCAAGCTGCGCAAGGCCGACATCCACCGCGGGGACGGACAGGTGCGCCATGGCGATGCAGCCCAGGGTGGAGCCGCCCGGGAGGTCGGGGCGGTTGGAATACCGCTGGACCGCCACGCCGGCCTCGCGGCAAAGTTCCGTAAAAACGGAAGCGGAAAAGGCGTCGGTGACATATCGCTGATTGGCGTTGTATTTCACCACCACGCCGCCGTTCAGCGCGGGGGCCTCCGCCTTATCCGCAAGCTCAGGATGGGCGGGATGGACGGCGTGGGCATTGTCCGTCGAAACCAAGAAGCTCTGCCCCACGGCGGCGCGGTGCTGCTCCGCCGTTTTCCCCGCGGCGGCGCTGACACG
>JAGBEM010000212.1 GCA_017936985.1 Oscillospiraceae bacterium | reverse complement strand
CACCAGCTTGCCCAGAAGTCAACGAGGACTACTTTGCCTTTGCCTACATAGTCAGACAGTTTTACGTTTTCACCTTCCGGAGTCTGCATCTCGAAGTCTGTGAACTTCTGTCCTACGGCAGTGGCTTTCATTTTTTCTACGTTGTCCTTGATTTTGATGATGACTTCGTCGTTTTCATAAGCGGCGGGAATCTGCGGCATCAGCGGATCGAGGTCGGCAACGTCCAGGTAGTAGAAGTTCTGTTTCAGCAAGTGTACGCCGACCGGATTGGTGATATTCTTGTTGATTCCGGCTTTGGTGGTCTCTATCATTTTGTCTTGCAGTGCTTCCATTTCCTTGCCTTTGGCCTCACGCTGCTCGTCGGTCAGTGTAGTATCGGACATGGAATTGTAGATGGCCATCATCTGGCTGTTCAGTCCGGCAAGTTGGGTTCTGATTTCCTGGTATGCGTCGTTGCTTGCTGTACCTGTTGCCGAGTCGCCTTCGCCGGCGGTCAGTTTGATGTTGATTTTTCCGTTTTCAAGGAAGAAATCCATCATCATTGCACCTTCTTTTTCAGCAGTTTTATAAGTGATGTAGCGGTTGGCGGCAGTGTCTTGAGTACCTTCGAAAGTGAAAGTCCCGTTGGCGATGACTGCGGAGTCCAGTTTTACGAGTTGGCGTCCTTTGACAGTTTGCAGATATACAGTGTCGCCATCAGCAGCACCTTCCACAGTTCCGGTTACGGTGTAACCCTTGTTTCCGCTGTTACAAGCTGCGAATACAGCAGCGGCAGCGAGTAGATAAGTAATTTTTTTCATTGCTTATTGCTTTTAAATGAATAAATATGTCGGGGGGCAAAGATAATAAATAAAAAATCCTCTCCGTCAGAACCGGAGAGGATTTTATAGTTTTAATCCCATTTTTAGTGATAATGCTGTGCTTACTGTTATTCAGCGGCAGCTTCTTCGGCAGGAGCCTCGGTTGCTTCTTCAGCAGGTGCTTCGGCTGCGGCTTTAGCGGCTTCTTCAGCGGCTTTCTTTTCGGCCAGTGCCTTGGCTTTTTCTTCGTTTACTTTCTTTTCTGCTTCCAGACGTGCTTTAGCTTCAGCTTTCTTAGCTTCTTCTTCTTTAGCTTTCAGAGCAGCCAAACCGCTTTGCTTGTTGTTCTTCCATGCTTCGAATTTAGCTTCAGCTTCTGCTTCGCCAAATGCGCCTTTGGTTACACCACCCAGCAGGTGCTTCTTCATGTAAACGCCTTCACGAGAAAGGATGTTACGAACGGTGTCAGTCGGTTGTGCACCTTTCAATACCCAGTCAAGGGCGCGGTCGAACTTCAAATCTACTGTGGCAGGATTGGTGTTCGGGTTGTAAGTACCAATCTTCTCAATAAATTTACCATCACGTGGTGCTCTTACGTCTGCAATAACAATAGAGTAGAAAGCGTAGCTCTTACGTCCATGTCTTTGCAATCTGATTTTTGTTGCCATTTTAATAAAAATGTTTTAGTTAATGATTTGAATAATGCTACTAACTCGTAATAGCGGGTGCAAAGGTAGGGAATAATTTTGATTTATGATTTAAGATTTATGATTTATTTGTTGGTGTGGATGGATTTTCTTGATCCCCTCCCCATAAATCATAAATTATAAATCTCCCGAGTATTTCTTCGGATACCTCACGAGGATAGCGAGTATGGCACATGCTCCCATGCAGAACGGGTAATATAAATTACCTATGATGCTGAGTGGGGAGATGCTTGCCAGTCCGGCGGCGATCAGCATTTGTGCTCCGTAGGGAATCAGCCCCTGTACCAGGCATGAAAAGGTGTCGAGGATACTTGCTGTCTTTCTGCGGTCCAGATGGAAACGTTGGGCTATGTCCTTGGCTATCGGTCCGGTGGTGATAATGGCAATGGTGTTGTTGGCGGTGCAGAGGTTGGCGATGCTGACCAGAGCGGCAATGCTGAACTCGGCGCCCCGTTTGCCCGTGACGTGGCTGGTGAGGCGTGATATGATGAAGTCTATGCCTCCGTTGTAGCGGATGGTTTCCAGCATTCCGCCTGCCAAGAGGGTGATGATGATCAGTTCTCCCATGCCCGTGATGCCCGTGCCCATTGCGCCGAACCAGTCGAAGAAGGCGGTGCCCGCGGTGACGTTTTCCGTGGCTGCTGTGCCTATGCCGAGGATACCGGTGGCCGTGCATATCCCGATGATTCCCGTAGAGAGGATACCCAGCAGCAATACCAGCATGACATTGACCCCTGCCACGGCGGTTCCCAGTACGATGAGGTAGGGGATGACCTTTATCCATTCAATGGTCTGTACTTGTGCCGGCGCCGAAACGGACAGTCCCTGAAAGACATAGAGGCACAGTACGAGGATTGCGGCAGGTACCACAATTGAGAAGTTTACCCGGAATTTGTCTCTCATCACGCAATCTTGCGTTTTGGTCGAGGCGATGGTCGTGTCGGATATAAATGAAAGGTTGTCGCCGAAGAAGGAACCTCCCACTACGATGGCGACCATATAAGGAAGGTCGGTTCCTGTTTTTTCCGCCAGTCCCACGGCTACGGGGGTCAGGGCAACGATGGTTCCTACGCTTGTGCCGATGGAGAGCGAGATGAAGCAGGCCGCGATGAAGATACCTGCCAGTAGCAGGTTGTCCGGCAGGATGTGCAGGGTCAGGTTCACGGTTGCATCAATGGCCCCCATCTGTTTGGCGCTTTGCGCGAATGCTCCGGCAAGGATGAAAATCCAGACCATCAGCATGATATTCTTGTTGCTGGCACCTACGGAGAATTGGTAGATGCGCTGCTCCAGATTCAGCCTGCGTGTAATGGCGATGGCGTAGCAGGAAGACAGCAGGAATGCCACCGTGATGGGGACTTTGTAGAAGTCGTTTACCAGGAGAGAGGTCACCAGGTAGAGGCAGAGGAAAACCATCAGCGGGCTGAGTGCCCACCAGCCGCCCTTTGGCTTGGAGTTCGTATCGGTTATTGTTGGCATAGCTGTATTGTTTAGGTGAAACCAAATTCGGCCGCAAAGATACGAAAAACAAAGGGCGGCGCAAAATAGTTTTGCACCGCCCTCCATATTCACTCTTTGATTCTCGATTTACAAAGTCACTCCGGTCTTGAAGATGGCAATTTCCTTATATCCCTTCTT
>JAGBEM010000211.1 GCA_017936985.1 Oscillospiraceae bacterium | reverse complement strand
TTACCTGATTCGTACGCGAAGAGGCTTCCACTGCGGGAGTTCTCAACTTCGTCGCACAAGCTTCAGGTCTCCACGGAAACCGGGTCGTATGCTCCATGCCATTGGAGCGCGCCCGAGATCCTTAACCCCCAGCACCCACCCTAAACTGGGCGTAAAAAGCAGGCACCAGGGACTTCATCGATATGCCCTTCATAGGATTTTTAGGCCCTACCTGGGAATCGGCAGTTCCGACTAGGATACTGCGCCGTCGAAATGTATATTATCACAGAATTTTTGAATATACAAGAGGTATTTTGGAAATATATTTGCTCAATCATGTATGCTCTGGATATATACGCATTTTTAGACTGATACTTGATTATTTTTGCAAAATGCATTATAATGATTTCAAATGCAATATTGACACATATGGAGGTATTTTCTATGAATATTCAACAGATGCTGCAGGGCATCGATTGCGTCTGCGGCCAGCATCACACCTGCGACATTCGTTATGTTGCCATTGAAAAGGGTGCTATCAGCCATTTGACCGATTTATCAAAGGATTTTCAGTCTGTACTTTTGGTCGCGGATGAGAATACATATGCTGCTGCCGGTGCACAGACAGAAGTCTCTCTAGGCGCTAAGCTGACTGAAAAGGTCATTTTCAGCGGTAAAACGATCCTGATCCCCAACGAAGAGGCCGTTGCCGCTGTGGATGCCAAAATGGCCGGAATCGATTTGATCGTCGGTGTTGGTTCCGGTGTTATCCAGGATCTTTGTAAATACGTTTCCTTCCAGCACGGTATCCCCTACTACATCGTGGCAACCGCTCCTTCTATGGACGGTTATGCATCCACTGGCGCCGCCATGATCATGGGCGGCATGAAGGTCACCTACAACGCAAGGGTACCGGCTGCCATTTTGGCGGATCCTGAAATTTTAAAGGACGCACCTATGGACATGATCCGGGCTGGCTATGGCGACATCGTCGGTAAATACTCTGCTCTAAACGACTGGAAGCTCAGTGCGATCGTAAATAAAGAAAACTTCTGTCAATTTGTGTACGATGTGACCTACGATATGCTGCTGAAAACACTGCAGTTGGCCGACGGACTGGTAAAGCGGGATACCGAGAGTGTAAAAGTGCTGATGGAAGCGCTGGTCATTGTTGGTATTGCAATGGCATTCGTTGGCTCTTCCCGGCCTGCATCCGGCAGTGAACATCACCTGTCCCATTATTTTGAGATCACCGGTATCGTTCGCAATGAGGAATATTTCACCCACGGTATCGATGTTGCCTATTCTACAGTCATCACTGCTTCCCTGCGTGAAAAGATTCTGAATACGCCTTGGCCCGAAAAGCAGTACCGTCCCGCAAGAACCGAATACGAGGCTCAGGTCCAGCGGATCTACGGACCTGTTGCAGAAGGCTGCATTGCTCTGCAGGACAAGGTTGGTATGTACGAAAAGGATATGCTGGCTGTGTACAAGGCAAACGAAGCACAGATCCGCAAAGTTCTTGCAGAAATGCCGACAGCATCCCAGATCGAAGCCATGCTGAATGCAGTTGGCCTGGATATGCAGGAATTCTACAAGCTGTACAGTCAGGAAAAGATTGCCGATTCCCTGCTGTATGCCAAGGAACTTAAGGATCGATACACCGTGCTTTGGATGTATTACGATCTGTTTGGCGATCAATAAGCAAAAAAACATCCCGCTGCGGCGGGATGTTTTTTTGCTTATTTCATAGGTTTCTTTGTAAGCAGGATACCAGACATCAATGCTGTAAAAGGTGCAACGGTCACAAGGCCGAAGCTACCGATGACGGTATCAAGGATTTCGGAAGCCACATATTTGTAATTGAGAATGTGGTCAATGGGAGTTCCTTGGGCCATATAGACCATCAAGGAAGTAATATATCCGCCGGAATAAGCCAGCAGCAAGGTTGTGGTCATGGTGCCCATGGCAGCCCGTCCCACATTCATACCAGAACGAGTCGCTTCCCTCCAGCCGATCTCCGGTTTCTTTTCCACTACTTCATGCACAGCAGAAGTAATATCCACCGCCAGATCCATCATCGCACCGGAAGCACCGATAAAAATGCTGCTCATAAAGATCGCTGTCAGATCCAGGTGCTGATAACCGCTGTAGAGCAGCGATTCCGAATCCGGCATAATGGCACCATGGATCTGGAACAGATCCGTAAACAAGATACCCAGTATGCAGGTAGTCAGAATACCCAACATGGCACCAAGGCATGCAGTCAGCGTACGGCGGTCAAAACCGTAGACGAAGAAAATTATGATCAGTGTCAGCAAAGTGGTAATCCCAATACCGACCCAAACCGGAGAATAACCCCGCAGGTAGGCTGGAACCAACAGCTTCCAAATGGACAGGATCGTGATCACAAAGGAGAAGATCGCACGAATGCCGTTCTTTCCTGCCACCAGGATCAACAGTACAAAAAATGCAATGATTAAAACTGCTTCCTTGGTCAGCCGGAAATGATCCGTCATGACGCAGGTGGAGATAGCATATCCGTTGATGATCTGACCGTCATGATCCCCTGCTTCTGAAAGAGGCTTACAGCTGATCCGGATAAATGCCTCATCGCCGATCTGATAGATCTTGTCTGCAGCCAAAGAGCCGTTAAGAAAATTCACACCTTCGATCTGTTCCCCGGCAAAAATTCCGTCCTTGATCTGAAGGGTGCATAGCTGCTCACCATATTGGATCAATCCGGAATGGTGAATGGCAGAATCGTCCGTTGCGACTACGATCCCAACAGCCCGGACAGAATCCTTATAGTTAACGGCTTCCTCAAAGCCTGTAGGAATCAACAACAAGACAGCGATCAATAGAACACCAATGATCCCGGTATATATGGTTGGTTTATCCAAAATTTTACGTTTCATATTGGTCTCCGATAGAAACTCAGCCACAGAAGGCAAGCTTCTGTGGCTGATATTAACTTATTCGACGCCAGTCAGCTCAGCCAGGTTGAAATAAATGCCGGTATTATCGTAATAGCCTTCAAATTTTTCAGAACCTGCGCCGATGGCAAATACTGCGGTTGGCAAACCGGTATGGCAGAAGGAGCTATAGCTCAGACCGCACTTGTTGCTCATGATATGTGTGATCGCAACAGTCAGCGGCTCATAGTCGCCGTACAGCAGGTAGTCCTGGCTGTCGACAGCATGGCCTGCACCATAGTTCATCGTGAATGTATAGGCATCCTGCAGCTGCTGATACTCATAAGCAGACAATTCCATGCTGCCGCCTTCTGGATCCGTGAAGGTATGAACCGGAGCAGTCAGGCCAAACAACTGGGTAATGTCAGACATTACAGTCGCAAAATCAGTCTTGTTTGCCTTATATTTGGTAACGTACTCGTTGTTGAATTTAGAGTAGGAAATCTGCTGATTTGCCAGATTATTCAGGAAGGTATCATAATCGGTGCCGGCGTAGCCAATGGACAGGCCACCGGTCTCATGGTCGCCGGTAACGATGATCAAAGTATCATCAGGGTGCTCTTCATAGAATTTCAGAGCTTCCTTGATGGCATTGTCCAGAGCGATCACTTCGTGGACTGCGGTAGCAGCATCATTGCAGTGGCCGGCCCAGTCGATCTTGCCGCCTTCGACCATCATGAAGAAGCCGTTATCATTATCCAGCATCTCGATGCCCTTAGCAACATAGTCAGCCAGTGCCCACTCGTCTTCGGCCCGGTCGATCTCATAGTTCAGCGGATTCGGAGAAATATCATCGCCGCCCAGATGCTCACCAATGACGATCACCTTGCCGTCAGCCTGGGTCAATGCCGCAGCCTCTGCCTGGGTACGAACAACCTTGTAACCAGCATTCTGCGCCAGTGTATAAATATCATCGCCCCGCTCCGGCACAGCATCCCGGATCTCGCCGCCGGCAAAGTAATCAAAACCACTTTCAACCAGCTCTTTACCAATGAGGTAATACTTGGTTCTGGAGCTCTGATGTGCATAGAAAGCACCAGGTGTAGCGTGGTTCAGGTTAACGGAAGTGACAATACCGATCTTATAGTCCTTTTGTTCCTTCAGCTTCTCTGTAATGGTCTCAAATTTTTCAAAGCCGTTTTCGCTGACATTCAGCATATGGCTGAATGTCTTGTGACCGGTTGCCATAGCTGTTGCGGTGGAGGAAGAATCCGGTGCAAAGGAGGAGCTGTCATAGGTCTGGATGGAGCCGGTTACCGGGAAATCCATAAGACTCAGGTTGTTCTGACTGGTTAAGACGCCGGGGGTCTTTCCCTCAAAACCTTGCATAGTCAGATAATAATTGGTTACCTGGATCTGAGGATAGCTCATGCCATCACCAATGAACATAAAGATATACTTGGGCAGTTTGCCGGTCTGCGCGCCGTTATCAGGGGTTTCAGTGGCGGGATCACCGCATCCCATAACGAGCATAGAAAGCAGCAGACTCAACACCAGGAGAAGGATCATGCGTTTTTTCATCATTTATCTTCCTTTCTTATAACCGAAGACAGTGCTTAAGGTATTGTCGGCACAGTCTTACAATTGATAAATGTAATTACATAAATAAGACCTGGGTTGCTGCTGCAATAAAGCCTTATTTATTCTTGAGTATTCCAGGACAAGGAATATTCACCGGTACCCTTATATTCGGAAGTGACGAAGCAGGTCTTACCGTCTGTCTCGACAGTGATCTGTCCGTCGCTAAAGGTGCCGTAAACAGGAATCAGGCGCTTTGTAAAACGGATCTGGACATTATTATTGTTGTTCCCATACTGCATCCCTCTGCCCATGCATACTGCGAACTTAGGGCTGACAGCTTCAACAAATTCATCGCTAGTGGAGGTTTCGAGTCCATGGTGTGCGACTTTCAGCAAAGTGCTGCGCAGAGCATCTCCATACATTTTTACAATTTCCGGCTCTGTAGCGATGGTAATATCGCCAGTGAACAAAGCGGAGAAGTCACCATAACTCAGCCGGAACACCAGAGAGTAGGGGTTGAGCATAGCTTTCTGCTGATCGCTGGACAGCCCGGTAGAGGGCGCATCCTCCGTGGGCCACAGGAAGTCCAGTGTTACGTCGCCGATCTTAAGCTGATCACCGGCGCGAACCAGGATCTCTTCCATGCCGTACAGTCCGATTGCGGTTCTGAGCGCACTTCTGGCATTGGTAAAGCCTTCGCCATAACCGGACCAAATGGCTTTCTTAATGCCAAAATGCTTGGCAAAAGCATTAATACCATCGGTATGGTCCTGATGCAGGTGGGAGCAGATGTAATAATCGATCTTAGTAACACCCATCTCCTGCAGAATCTCAACAATATAGTTGGTAGAGTATGCAGTAGAAGTATCTACCAGGATGCTTTCGCCATTGGGAAGCTCAATGTATGCACAGTCGCCGTGAGAAGTTTCCACAGTGAACTGTTCCTTGATCCACTCCATCTGGTTGAAGAATACCATCTTCAGCTTGGG